>JADLHG010000043.1 GCA_020848905.1 Deltaproteobacteria bacterium | reverse complement strand
GCGGGTCTGGGACGAGAGCTACGGCGGCGTCTACGGCGCCGAGAAGGTCTGGCGACAGCTCGTGCAGGAGGGCACCTCGGTGGCTCGCTGTACCGTCGAGCGGCTGATGCGCGCGATGGGCCTGCGCGGGGCAGTGCGGGGCCGGGCGTTCACCAGGACGACGGTGGCCGGTGGCGCTGCCGCTCAGCCGCTGGACCTCGTTCGGCGGGAGTTCCGTGCGAGCCGCCCGAACCAGCTCTGGGTCGCCGACCTGACCTACGTCGCCACCTGGGCCGGCTTCGTTTACGTCGCCTTCGTCGTCGATGTCTTCTCTCGCCTCATCGTCGGCTGGAGGGTGTCGAGCTCGCTGCGAACAGACCTGGCGCTCGACGCCCTCGAGCAGGCACTGCATGCACGACCTCATCGGGGCGAGTGCGTGCATCACAGCGACAGGGGCGTGCAATACGTCTCGATCCGCTACACCGACCGGCTAGCCGAGGCCGGCATCGCCTGCTCGGTCGGCAGCGTCGGTGACGCCTTCGACAACGCTCTCGCCGAGACGATCAACGGCCTGTACAAGACCGAGGTCATCCGTCGCCGCGGCCCCTGGCGCACCATCGAGGACGTGGAGTTCGCCACCCTGGAATGGGTCTATTGGTTCAACAACACGCGGCTCCTCGAGCCGATCGGATGGACATCCCCAGCGGAGTATGAGAAGGCCTACTATCTGAGTCACAGCACCTCCGAGAAGGCCGCGTGACTCACCCAACCGGGTCTCCGGAGAACCCGGGGCGGTTCACTCCCCGATTGCGACGCCACGCTCGGCGGCCCGGGCCTCGCGTGCAGCACCACCTACGTCGCGGGCGGCCTATACTGCAATTCGCCGCAAGGGAACACCGATTGGTACTGTTGCCCGAACAAGCAACCGATCGTGGGCGACGCGTGCGGCCAGCCCCCCGTCAAGCCCTATACCGAACCACAAACCTTCGCCTACCCTCCCTGCGCCACGAACCTCTACGGCAACGTGACGCACACCTGTTCGGGCCCCTATTACTGCGGCGAGGGGGACTGCTGCGGCAACACCAACCCGAACCGCTGCTTCTGCAACCCGCTCGGGCGCGAGATCGACCCCGGGGCGCGTTGCACGGCGCTGACCGTCAGCTCGCCCACGGGGCGGACCTGCGACGAGCTCCTCGGGGGCCCGGGCCTGGACTGCTCGGGGAACCCGATCACGGGGGCCACCTACTGCCCGCAGTTCGCGGGGACCAATTGGCTCTACTGCTGCGCCAAGGACCAGCGGATCTCGGGCAGCACCTGCGTCTGGCGCTAAGGAGGCTGGCCAGAACTAGTTGTGCAGGGATCGCGGTCGAGGCGCCCGACTGCCCAGGCGCGAGGAGGGCGCATACTCGTCGGTATGTAACCGACGAGCAACGCAGCCAGCCGGGATGGATCGGCTGCGAGGATGCACAGGTAATTCTGGCCAGCCTCCTAACCTCGGCGCCTTGGCCGCGATCCATCCCGTCAGGCTCCGCCGCCCTCCGCATCTCCGCTTGTGACCCCGGCCGAACTTCGCCATATTGCCGCAGCGCAGCACGACGCGGCGCACGCAGCGGAGCACGAGCTCCCGATCGGTTCTCTTGGTGCTCACCACGCACGACCTGTTCGCCACTGTTCCGCGCGGCCTCGAGACGGCGCTCGTCGGGGAGCTCGCCGGCCTCGGGGCCGATGACTGCAAGGTCGTCCCCGGCGGCGTGCACTTCCAGGGCACGCTGGAGACGGCCTACCGCGCCTGCCTCTGGACCCGCTCGGCGGCGAAGGTCCTGCTCCCCATCGCGCGCTTCCGCGCCACCGACGAGACGGGCGAAGGGCTCTACGCCGGCGCCGCGCAGATCGCGTGGACCGAGCACCTGGGCCCCGAACAGACCTTCGCCGTGGAGGTCACCCTCGTCGGGGCGCGGCTGACGAACGCGAGCTTCGCCGCGCTCAAGGTCAAGGACGCCGTGGTGGACCGCCTGCGCGCGGCCACCGGCTCGCGTCCCAGCGTGGACCGCAAGAACCCGGACGTGCGCGTGCACGCCTACCTCGAGCGGGATCACGTCACGCTGAGCCTCGACCTGGCCGGCGAGAGCCTCCACCGGCGCGGTTACCGGCCGACGCTCACCGAGGCCCCCCTCAAGGAGAACCTCGCGGCGGGGCTCTTGCTCCTCGCGGGGTGGCCCGAACTCGCCGCGCAGGGAGCCACGCTCCTCGACCCGATGTGCGGCTCGGGGACCTTCCTCGTCGAGGGGGCGCTCCTCGCCGCCGGCCTCGCCCCGGGGCTGCTGCGCGAGAAGTTCGGCTTCACCGCGTGGCGCGGGCACGACGCGAGCCTCTGGAGGCGCGTGCTCGCCGAGGCCGAGGAGCGTAAGCGCGACCGGACGCGGCCGACCTCGCACTTCGTCGGCTACGACGCGGACCACGCCGCGGTGAACGTGGCCCGCACCTGCGCCCGCCGCGCCGGCGTCAGCGACTTCGTGACCTTCGAGGCGCGAACTCTCGAGGAGTGCACCCCTCCCGAGGGCCTCCCCCCCGGGTTGCTCGTCGCGAATCCCCCCTACGGCGTGCGGATCGGCCAGGCGCAGGCTCTCCCCGCCCTCTACGCGCAGCTCGGCGACGTGCTCAAGCGGCGCTTCGGCGACTGGACCGCGCAGCTGCTCGTCGGCGAGCCGGAGCTGGTGAAGGCCCTCGGCCTGCGCCCGACCCGCAAGGAGCGCGTCTTCAACGGCCCGATCGAGTGCCGCTGGCTGCGCTACCCGCTGCGCGCCCCGGCGCGAAAGGCGGACTCCGGGACCGAGAAGAGCGCCCCGGCCACGGCCGCGCCGCTCCCCTCGCAGCGCGAGCGACTCGCCTCCGGCAGCGCCGGCGAGGCTTTCGCCAACCGCGTGACGAAGGACCTGCGCCACTTCGGTCGCTGGGCCCGTCGCGCGGGCGTGACCTGCTATCGCGTCTACGACGCCGACCTACCCGACTTCGCGCTCGCCATAGACCGCTACGAGAAGTGGGTCGTGGTGCAGGAATACGCCGCCCCGAAGAGCATAGACCCCGAGCACGCCCGAGCTCGCCTGCGCCTCGCGCTCACGCTCGTTCCGGAGCTCTTCGAGGTCCCCCCCACCCAGGTCTTCCTGAAGGTCCGCCAGCGCCAGAAGGGGCACGCGCAGTACGAGCGGCTGGCCGACAAGGGGCAGCTCTTCCAGGTCCACGAGGGGGGGCACACCTTCTTCGTCAACTTCACGGACTATCTGGATACGGGGCTATTTCTCGACCACCGCCAGACCCGCGAGCTCATCGGCACGCTCGCCGCCGGTCGCACCTTCCTCAATCTGTTCTCCTATACCGGTACCGCGACGGTCTATGCCGCTAATGGAGGGGCGCGCCACACGACCTCGGTAGATCTCTCCCGCACCTACCTCGACTGGGCCGAGCGGAACTTCGCGCTCGCGGGACTGCGGGGGGCCAGCCACGAGCTGGTCCAGGCCGACTGCCTGCGCTGGATCGAGCGCGCGCGCGACCGCTACGGGCTCATCTTCCTCGACCCGCCCACCTTCTCCACCTCCAAGCGCATGGAGGGGACTCTCGACGTGGCACGCGACCACGTGGCGCTCATCCGCTCCACCCTGCGCCTGCTCGAGCCCGACGGCGTGCTGCTCTTCTCCACGAATCACCAGCGCTTCAAGCTCGACCAGGAAGCCCTCTCCGACCTCGCGCTCGAGGACCTCTCGCGCGCCACGCTTCCGCCCGACTTCGCACGCAGCCCCCGCATCCATCAGACCTGGAAGATCGCGCGACCACCCGGCCGCGAGAGGCCCCGATGACGCGCGTCTGTCTCGTCGCGCCGCGGATCCCACCCGCCGCGATGAACTTCGCCTTCTCGATGCCGCTCATCGAGAAACGCTTCTCGCACCTCCCGCTTCCGCTCGCCACCGTAGCCGCCCTCACCCCGCCGGAGCTCGAGGTCGCGATCCTGGACGAGAACGTCGAGGAACTCCGTCCGGAGGCCGTGGACGCAGAGGTCGTCGGGCTCACCGGGATCTACTGCCAGCGCGAGCGCCTCTTCGAGCTGGCGGACGCCTTTCGCCGCCGCGGGGTTCTCGTGGCCATCGGCGGGCCGATCGCCCAGGACCTCTTCGACGACTGCGCGCGGCACGCGGATACGGTCTTCGTCGGCGAGGCCGAGGAGACCTGGCCACGCTTCTGCGCCGATCTCCGCGCGGGACGCGTCGAGCGCACCTACCGCGCCGACGGCTGGGCGGACCTGTCGCGCGCCCCCATCCCGCGCTTCGAGCTGCTCAAGATCGACCGCTACTCCTCAGGCTGCGTCCAGGCCACCCGCGGCTGTCCCTACGCCTGCGAGTACTGCGACGTGCCCGAGAAGTACGGCCGCCAGCCCCGTTCGAAGCCCGTCGAGACGGTGCTCGAAGAGGTGCGCCGCCTGAGCCGCCTCGGTTGCGACTCGATCTTCTTCGTCGACGACAACTTCATCGGCAACCGGCGCTACGCGAAGCGACTCCTCGAGGCCCTGGCGCGCCTGCTCCCCACCCTTGGGGCGCCGATGTATTTCTACACGCAGGTCACGCTCAACGTGGCCGCCGACGACGAGCTGCTCGCTCTCTTTCACGCCGCCTCCTTTCGCCGCTTCTTCATCGGAGTGGAGACCTCGGACCGCGCGCAGCTCTCCGCCCTGCGCAAGACCCACAACCTGGAGCTGGAGCTCCCCGACGCGCTGCGCCGCATCCAGTCCTACAGCATCACCGTCTGGGCCGGGATCATGCTGGGCCTCGACGGAGACGACCCCTCGAGCTTCGACGCGCAGTACCGCTTGATCGAGGAGACGGGCATCACCCCCACGCTGATCGGGCTGCTGCAGGCCATGCCCGGGGCGCCGCTCCACGCGCGCGCCGAGGCCGAGGGCCGGCTGCTCGCGCTCCCCGAGGTGGTGGGCTCGGGGGCCCTAGGGAGCCTCGCGGCGCAGGGGCGGACCAACCTCGTCCACCGGGGCCTCGACGAGCGCGCGCTACTCCGGGGGTTCGCCGCCTTCGTGCGGCGGGTCTACGACCCCGCGGCCTATGGCGAGCGCCTCCTCGTCGCGCGGGGGCGCGGGAGCCGCGAGCTCCCCTCCCCCTGGAGCGTCCTGACCTGGGGGAACCTCAAGGCCTTCGCGCGCCTCTTTGCCCACTACCTGCGCCGCTCGGACGCCGCCGAGCGTCGGATGGTCGCGCACGTGCTCGCATCCACGCTTCGGGCCGGAGGACAGGGGCTGGATGAGGTACTCTTCCACCTCGTGATCTACAAGCACCTGCGCGAGTTCTATACGGCTGCGGCGGAGGTCGCCGAGCGGGCCAGCGCATGAAGATCCTGCTCGTCAATCCGGCCTTCCCCCCGTCGCTCTGGGACTTCGAGCACTGCCGGGACCTGGACGGAAGCCGCTACGCCCATCCGCCGCTCTCTCTGCCCACGCTGGCCGCGCTCACCCCGCCAGGCCACGCGGTCCGGCTGCTCGACGAGAACGTGGGGCTCGTGGACCTGGACGCCGACGCGGCGCTGGTCGGCCTCACCGGCTACTGGATGCAGCGCGAGCGGGTCTTCGAGCTCGCCGACGCCTTCCGGGCGCGGGGCCGCACCGTCGCCCTCGGGGGCCCGCTCGTCGAGGAATCCACGCTCGAGGAGTGCGCGCGCCACGCCGACGTCGTCTTCCTGGGCGAGGCGGAGCTCACCTGGCCGCGCTTTCTGCGCGAGCTCGAGGCCGGGACCGCCGGCGCGGTCTACCGCCAGGAGGAGTTCGTGGACCTCGCGGACTCGCCGCTCCCGCGCTTCGAGCTGCTCGACCGCCGCGCCTACTCCACCGCCACCATCGAGACCTCGCGCGGCTGCCCCATGACCTGCGAGTTCTGCGAGATCCCGACCCGACTCGGCCGCCGCCCGCGGACGAAGTCCATCCCCCAGGTCCTGGCCGAGGTGCGGGCCCTCCACGCCCTCGGCGCCGATTCGATCTTCTTCGTGGACGACAACTTCGTCGGCGACCGGCGGCGCGCGAAGGCGCTCCTCGAGGAGCTGGCCCGCTTCGCGCGCTCCATCGGTTACGCCATCGACTTTTCCTGCCAGATCACGATCGACGCGGCGAAGGACGAGGCGCTCCTCGAGTTGCTCTACGCGGCCAACATCCGCCGGGTCTTCGTGGGGCTCGAATCCCCTCGGCCAGCGAGCCTGAAGGAGGCCGGCAAGCGGCAGAACCTCGCCACCGAGGTGCAGGAAAATATCCGCCGGTTGCAGGAGCGCAACATCGCCGTCTGGGCCGGCATGATCGTGGGCTTCGACCACGACGATGCGGGGATCTTCGACGAGCACCTCCGCTTCCTGGCGGAGGCCGGGGTGCCGGTGGTGATGAGCGGTCTCCTCCAGGCGATCCCCGGCACGCCGCTCTATCGACGGATGGAGGCCGCGGGCCGGCTGCGCGAGGTCGAGATGGCCGGGGTCCGCGGACGCCTCGCCGCGGCCGTGACCACGAACATCGTGCCGCGTGGCCTGACCGACGAGGAGCTCCGCAGCGGCTACCTGAAGATGCTTCGCGCGCTCTACGACGAGGAGGCCTACGGGGACCGGCTCCTCACGGCCCTCCGGCGGTCGCGGCGCCCGACGCAGCCGAAGCGCGGCGCCAAGGTCGCCACGACGGCCGGCACGACGGCCGGCGCGAAGCTCGGCCCCGAGCGGCGGGCCATCCTCGGCCGGATCCTCAAGCACTACCTCCTCACGCGGGACGCCCGCCGGCGTCGCCTCTTTCTGCGCGTCGTGCTCGAGACGCTGCGCCACGCCCCCGCGCAGCTGGAGAGCGCGCTCTTTCACCTCGTGGTCTACAAGCACCTGCGCCACTTCCACGAGCGGCTGAGCGCGCAGCTCCCCCGCGAGGAGCCCGGCCGGTCACCCTCGGCGCGCGACCTGCGCGACCTGCGCGACCTGCGAGAGCCGTTCGGTGGTACCGACGATCGCGCTCGGTAGCCTGAGCCTTCGCACCTGGGGGCTCGTCGTCGCGGGCGGGGTGCTCCTCTGCTGGGCGCTGCTGCTCTGGCGCGCGGGCCGCCTCGGCTACTCGCGACGCGGCGTCTTCGCCTGGGTCCTGCTCGCGCTCCCCGTCGGGGGCCTCTCGGGGCGCGCCCTGGCCACGCTCGTGAACGCCATGATGGGCGAAGCCGCGAGCGGCGGCATGACCGTCCTCGGGAGCGTCGCCGGCTGCCTCGCCTTCAGCGCGCTCTTCGTCCCCCGCGTGCTCGGGACGCGCGTCGCGCCGCTCCTCGACGCCGCCGCCTTCACCTATCCCCTCTCGCTCGGCATCGGACGCCTCGGGTGCCTGCTGAACGGCTGTTGCCTCGGACGGCCCGCCCCGGCGAGCGCCCCGCGCCTGGCCACCATTCCAGCGGCCCTCGTGGGCCATGCCGCGCGCGGCCACCTCTGGAACCTGCCCGCGCTCCTCGGGCTGAACGCGCTCCTCGCCCTCGTCGCCACCGAGTGGCTCTACCGCCGCCGCGAGCGCCTCGGGCTCCGCGACGGCTCGGTGGCCTGCGCGACCCTACTCGTCGAGAGCGCCGGCCGATTCCCCCTCGAGTTTCTGCGCGACGACCCCGTCTCGGGTCCGCTCGGCCTGAATCCCTGGCAGGCCCTCGTGTTCGTCGTAGCCGTCGTGTCCGGGCTCGAGCTCTGGCGCCGAAACGCCGCCAGCCGGGCCTGAGACGCCCCGTGCGCCCCCCTCCGACCCGCGCAGACTCTGGCGTGATCCGCCGTTCCGGCGTAGAGTCGCAGCTGACCCTTCGGAGGTATCTGGTGCGCCCGGCCTTGCCATCCTCGAGCCGACTCACGACCCTTCTGCTGCTCCTCGCCGCCCTCCCCGTCGTGGGAGGCACGGTGTACCTCGTGCTCCTCGGCTGCGGAGGCTCGGTGCCGGTGAAACGCGAGACGCGCGTGCTCATCCCGGGCGCCGCAATGCCGGTCCTCGTGAGCAGCGTCGCCCCGGCGCCCGCGGTGGCCGACCGGGATGGGGACGGCGTGGTGGACAGCTTCGACCAGTGTCCCCTCGAGCGCGGCCTCCCCGAGGACCGCGGCTGCCCCAAGCCCAGCGCCCCCGCCCCGACCCCCGCGCCCATCGGAGCGCCACGCGCCAAGCCCACCATCGTCGCGGTCTTCGATACCGAGGACGCCACGGGCCGGCTGGACGCCAAGACCCTGAACCAGCTCACCGAGTACCTGGCGGCCAAGGTCACCGAGTCGGGGAACTTCCGCGTCATCCCGCGCAACCAGCTCAAGACGCGCCTCTCGCAGGAGAAGCGCGAGGGCTACAAGGTCTGCTACGACGAGTCGTGCAAGATCGAGCTCGGCCGGGCCCTCTCCGCGCAAAAGTCCCTCGCGACCAAGCTCCTGAAGGTCGGCGCGTCCTGTGCGATCAGCGCCACGCTCTACGATCTGAAGAGCGAGACGGCGGAAAAGGCCGCCAACGTGCGGACCAACTGCTCCGAAGACGGCCTGATGGACGGCATGGAGAAGATCGCCACCCAGCTTGCGGCCGCAAAGACCCTGTGACTCGCCCGGAGATGCTCGCGTGCACCGTGCTCTGCGCTATCTGACTCGCACCCCCACGCTCGTCCTGGCTCTCGTCGCGACCCCGATCGTCGCGGCGACGGTCTACTTCGTGCTGCTCGGCTGCGCGGCCAAGAAGGCCGATCCCGCCAAGCCCACGGCCCTGCGCGAGGCGACCGCCCACGCCGTGGGGTGCGCCATGCTCACCTCGACCCTGCAGAGCCGCTGCGCGACCACGGCCCCGCTCGACTGCGCCCAGGTCACCGCGTGCGGGGCGAACGCCGACTCGTGGGACGGCGCCGACCTCCGCGACTGCATGGCCGCCGTCCGAACCGCGGCCGACTGCTTCTCGGCCCAGCGAACCGTGTGCGCCATCGCCTGCACCGAGGTCCGCAGGTAGCGGTTCGCAGGTCATAGATCGATCGTGGTGCGGCCCGCGCCGCGTCGCGTCGCAGCCCCTCCGCCCCTCAGATTTCCCCGGCACAGCTTGCGCCATCTGGCTGCGAAGTTGTCGGGGCGAGTCCCGCGCGCCTCGCCAAGAATCGAAGATCTCACGGGAGTCACGCTGCGCGCAGCTTGGCCCAGCTTCTGCTTTCATGGAGCGCACTCTCCTGGGAGGTGTCGCGTGAGACGAACGAAGCTATGGGTGCTTGGGGTGCTGCTCGTGGGCTGTAACCGCAGCGATCTGGCCGTGGAGTCTCACCTGCAGCCGCTCGCGAGCTGCGCGGACGTGGAGTCCGCCATCCGGCAGAGCGCGCTCGCCACCATGAACCGCACGCTCGACGAGCAGCTCAAGGCGGCGCTCGAGCGCCTCGGCCGCTGCCGCTGGACCGGCCCCTGGGACGAGGACTATGCCCAGGGAGTGGCCCAGGGCGGACCGAGCGCCGGACCGAGCGCCGGACTCAACGGCGCTCCCTCCGCGGTGGATAGCGCGCGCTCCGACGGCAGCGCGAGCAGCAAGGGCCCGGACGCCTACTCCGAGACGAACAATCAGGTGGCCGGCGTGGACGAGGCCGACTTCGTCAAGACCGACGGCAAGCACCTCTACCTCGTGACCGAGCGCAGCCTGCGCATCATCCAGTCCTGGCCCCCCGAGTCCGTGCGTGAGCTGGCGCGCGTGCCTCTCGCGGGCCGCGGCAAGAAGCTCTTCGTGGCCGGTGACCGCCTGCTCGTCTATAGCTCGCTCTCGACCCTCCCCGAGAGCCGCACCAGCGGCAAGACACGGCCGAACTACGGCTCGAACCGCGAGTGCACCTACGGCTACGACTGCACCTTCACCGGTGACGGCACGCCCACGCAGCTCACGGTCTTCAACATCGCCCGGCGCGACCGCCCCGTGAAGGTGCGCGAGCTCCAGCTCTCCGGCTCGCTCGTGGCCGCGCGCCGCGTGGGCCGCGCGATCCACACCGTCGTCAGCTCGCCCGGTCCCGCGTTCCCGTCGCTGAGCAGCTCCCCGCAAGGGATCAACACCTGCACCGAGACCGAGGTCGTGATCCGCCAGGCCTTCGAGGAGCTGCGCGCGAAGAACGCCGAGCAGATCCGCACGGCGCGCCTCGAGAACTGGCTCCCCACGATGACCGACACCACCTTCTCCGGCTCGGAGAGCACGGCCGGCGCGAAGCGGAGCCTCGTCGAGGGCTGCCCCGGTTTCTATCGCTCCGAGCTCAACGACGGCAGCACCTTCACGAGCGTGATCTCGCTCGACATCGCGAGCGAGACCGCGGCGCAGAGCGCGACCATCGTCGCCCGCCCGGGGGCGATCTACGCCTCGGGGAGCGCGCTCTTCATGGCCGTCCCACGGGACCGCGCGCGCAGCCAGAGGTGGTACGCCGAGCTCGAGAGCGCCTCGGAGCTGAGCGAGGTGCACAAGTTCCTGCTCAAGAACGAGCCCCCCGCCGCGCTCTACGCGGCGAGCGGCCTGGTCAAGGGGCGCGTGCTGAACCAGTTCGCCATGGACGAGCACGAGCAACACCTGCGCATCGCGACCACCACGGGACACCTGCCGAGCCCCGACGTGCACAACACCGTGAGCGTGCTCCGGCAGCGCGACGGGAACCTCGACGTGACCGGCCAGGTGGACCGCATCGCCCCGGGCGAGGACATCCGCTCGGTGCGCTTCGACGAGGAGAAGGGCTACATCGTGACCTTCAAGAAGACCGACCCGCTCTTCGTGCTGGACCTCGCCAATCCCTCCGCGCCGAAGGTCTCCGGCGAGCTCAAGATCCCGGGCTTCTCGACCTACATGCACCGGATGGACAAGAACCACCTCCTGACCATCGGCTACGACGCGGCGGACAAGGGGAGCTTCGCCTGGTTCACGGGCGTGCTCCTGCAGATCTTCGACGTGGCCGACCCGGGCAAACCCACGCTCGCGCACAAGGAGATCATCGGCACGCGCGGCTCGAGCTCCGAGGCGCTGACGAACCACCTGGCCTTCACCTACTTCGCCCCGAAGAACCTGCTCGCCCTGCCCATGACGATCTGTGAGGGGGGCAGCACGAGCGGCGGCTACGGCACGCAGATGACCTTCAGCGGCCTGATGGTCTACGACGTGACGACCGTCGCGGGTTTCAAGCTGCGCGGCAAGGTGGCCCACCCCACCGGCAGCGCCACCTGCTCCAACTGGTGGACCCACGCCTCCAGCCAGGTGAAGCGCAGCATCGTGATGGACGACGTGGTCTTCTCCATCTCGGGGGACACCCTCAAGGTCTCTCCGCTCGCCGACCTCACGACCGACGTGGCCGAGCTCTCGCTGGCCGAGTAGCGCGGCGCGCCCCGCCGCGAGGCGACCTCCCCCGGCCGGGAAACCGGCCGCCCCGGTGGGGTCGGCCGACCTTATCCCGCCTAGATGTCGTTGTTTTCCCTAGATCCACCCCCTGGCACGGCCACTGCACACACTGGTGCGCAGCAACGAAACCAGGAGCATTCCTTATGACGAGCCGCAGTCGTTTCACGGGACCCCTGGGTGGCCTGGCGGGCTTCGCGCTGCTCGCGCTGCTCGCGCGTGGGACCTCGGGCTGCGGCGAAGGGCTCGTCGGCGAGCCGACGGGCCTCGACGACGGTGACGGCGGTGTGCGGCAGACAGAGTCGCTCAAGTGCCGGGCAATGACCGAGCTCGGGTGCATGGCCATGTACGGCAAGCACCGATCGCTCTTCACGGCGTGCACGGCCGGTGCTGCTCTCGGCGCGATGAAATGGTCGTGCGACCCGTACCGCGTCTGTCGCAACTTCTCGGCGGCCGTTCCGGCGGGTGCCCCGGCCTCCCCGATGGTCGCGTGCTTCGAGGCCGTCGCGTACCTCAAGGGCTGCGATCACGTCGCCCGCGACGCGGGGACCGACACCGGAACGAACAACGCACGGCCGGATGCCGGCGCCTGCTTCTCGAGTCCGTGCGGACCGCATACCGGCTACGGCACGGACACGAAGACCTGCACCTGCGGTTCGGGCTACCTGAACTGCGATGGGAGGTGGTCGAACGGCTGCGAGCACCAGGGCGCCGTCTGCCCCAAGTAGTGGCGCGCGATCGTAAGTTGCGCGAGAGCGAGGCTATCGCGGCTCAGCTCCCTCAGGACGACAAACCCCACCTCGACCGCTCCTTGCCCCACGAAAACCCAGCTACCTGGGGACGCGCGTCACCGCCGACGCGCCAAGGAGCTGATATCCAGGCGAGCCGTCACTGGCACGACCACTGCAGACTTCCGTGTGCAGGAGGAACGACACGCATGATTCACCCTTCCCGTCGCACCGCCACCTCTTCCACCGTCGGGCGTTTCGTCGCCCTGGCCCTGCTGGCTTGCTCCACAGGTGCCTGCGGCGAGGGGGTCGTGGGGGATCCCGGCGAGCCAGGGGCCGTAACCGAGCCATCAGCCGGCGACAGCGCCGGCGGCGAGAGAGAGACGGCGACCGCAAAGTGCTTCGCCAAGGCGTCCGCGCTCTGCGCCTACTACCATGGGCTCGATGGGTATCTGCCCCCCTGCCTCGTGGGCGCGGCGGCACCGGTCAGGAACCAGCCGGGCTCGCACTGCGACGGCAGAGGCTATAACGCGTCGAAGTACAGCGCGTGCCTCGAGGGGGAGAGCTGGAAGCTGAGCTGCGAACCCGCCCAGCTTCACTGCAACGGCTTCTGCAACCCGGCCGACGCGGCCAACGAGGCGGAGATCCTCTGCGGCGCGAACGCAAACCTCGATACGGTCACCCGGCGCTGCTCCTGCAAGCCGGGCTACCTCGACTGCGACCGCGCTCGCGGCTGCGAGACGAAAGCCACGAAGTGCCCGAGCTAGGGCGGCGCTGGGTCGCGTCTCTAGCGACCTCGTCTACCGCGGGTCCGCCGGCCGTAGGTACCCGAAGAGATCGCGCACCGTCTCGAGCCACAGCGCGGGGTCGAAGCGGTGCGGCAGGAGCTGCGCCTTGCGGTGCTGCTTGAAGAGCTGGCAGAGGTGGCGGTCCATCGCCTCGTCGAGCGCGACGATCCCCTGGTTCTTCGCGAAGCGCGTGGAGAGCGAGGCGGCCTGGATGGCGCCGGCAAACATCGCCGCCCGCGTGATCTGGATCTGCTCGGCGGGCACGTCCTCCACGTCCCCGTCGAAGTTCACCGGCCAGCCATCGCCGAGGGCCAGGATGCGCTTGCCGCCGTAGACGTAACGCGCCGTGGGGAGCGTCACGAGCGGATTGTCGTTCGCGAGCAGCGTGCGCGAGGTCGCCCGCTCCTCGAGCTGGCCCATGGCGAACTCGATGCGCTTGGACGAGGCCGACGCGATGGCCACGCCGTCCTTCAGCCGCCCGAGGTCCTCGAGCGAGAGCGACTCGCTGCCGGTCGCGCCGATCACGACGTCGGCGAGCGCCAGCGCCTCGGCCTTCTCCTGCACCAGATAGCGGCGGCCCGCCGAGCGGGCCTTCGTCTCGTTGCTCTCCACGACCACGACGCGAATGCGGCGATCGAGCGCGCGGAGGGCGTGCGCGACGGCGCGTCCCACCCAGCCGTAGCCCATCACGACCACCGTCTTCCCCTCGAGGTCGAGCCCTTGGCGCGAGAGGGCCTGGAGCACCTTGTTCGCCACCGTGCGCCCGATGAAGGGGGCCTCGATCGCCTTGCAGAGCGCGCGCGCCACGGCGACCACCGGCACGCGCAAGGGCTTCGCCTCCGCGAGCGTGATCCCGCGCGTCGTCTGCTCGACGATGTGGAAGGCGTGCAGCACGTCGGCGTACTCGGGCGTCTCGTGCAGGAGCTTGGTCACGAGGCCCCCGTCGTCCATGACGAGGATCGGCTTTCGGCGCGGATCGCGCCGGTAGCGCTCGACCATCTCGCGCAGGGCCTGGGCCACCGTCTCCTCGTACTTTCCCGCCACGAGCGCCGGGACGCGCACGTCGAAGCCGTCGTGCTCGAGAACGCGGCGCACGGCGCGATTGCTGCCGTACGGCGTGCCGACGACGATCGAGCGCTCGACGGAGAGCCCGGCAGCGCGGAGCGCGTCCATCAGCGCCGGCGTCGTGCCGAGGAGGTGCGAGACCATCAGCAGGTTGTGCTTGCGGAGCGGCGTGCGTCCGTTCAGCTCGCCGACGAGCTCGTCGAGGAGCGGGAGCCGCACGGGGATGCGCGCGAACTGCGAGAGCTCGGCGAGCTCGCGGGCCAGGACCGGGTCCCGCCGCGAGGGCTCGAAGAGCGCCCGCTCCACGTCCCAGCCGCCGCGATACCGTCGGGGGCGCGCCGCGCGGAGGCCGTGTAGCCGCACGCTGGCGCCGCCGTCCGGACGCACGTCGAAGAAAGGGTCGAGCTCCGGGTAGTCCTCGGGGTGGGCGGCCCAGAGGCTCCGGTAGCGGCCGAGCTCGATCGGCTTCAGGTGCGGATAGTCCCTCGTCACGCGCCGCATGATCTCGGCCTCGGAGGTGTCCCTCTCCGCCGTGGCCGCGTACTCCGCCACGAGCGCCGCCACGCGACGGGCGTTGTGCTTTCGCACGCCCCCCGTGCGGCCGTAGAGCTCCTTGAGCGCGCCCGCCGCGACGGCCTCGGTATAGGGCGGTAGCCCGCGCGCCACGAGGTACCGGTTCACCGCCGCGAGGAGCTCCGCGTCGCTCGTCCCCGGCGGGGAGAGCTCGAGCAGCAGGCGCGCCACCTCGTTCACGGCGAGTCCGGCCCGCTGGCGCACGCGCGTCGATCCCTGCATCCCCGCGAAGAAGGGCTCGGCCTTGAACTCGGTGCGCAGCGCGTAGACGTAGTCGGCGTGAAACCGGGCCTCGCGCTGGACGAGCGCGTCGGAGGCCTCCTTCAGCGAGAGGCCCGTCGCGCGCATCAGCTCGGCCACGCGACCGGCGTCGGCCCGCCGCTCCTCGCGCGTGCGGCGCACCGGCGGCGGCCGAAAGAGGCCGGCGTGCTCGCGCCGGAGCCGCTCGAGGCGCTGGGCCTTCAGCCGGGGGTACTTGCGCTGGAGCGCCGTCACCAGCTCCTCGGGCGAAGCGAGAGTCCCCCCCGCGCGCAGGACAGCCAGATCCTTGCCCAGGCGCTCGTCGACGAGCCGCTGGTTCTCGGGGCCGCGCGCGAGCGGGGGGAAGGCCTCCGCGTCGAGCGCTCGCAGGAGCTGGTAGCGTGGGGTCGTGAGGCGTCCCTCGCGGGCCACGAAGGCCGCATCCGCGTTCAGCTCCCGCACGATGTCCGTCACGTCCACGAAGAGCTCGCGCTCGAAGATGGCGAAGGCGCGCTCGCCGAGCCGCCGCGCACGCTCGACGGTGTAGAGCGGGTCCCGGGGCGCCACGCGTTCGTCGGCGGGGCCTCGCTTGCCGCGCAGGCGATCGAGCAGCGTCTCGGCCACGCGGCGGTCGTGCCCGCGCGCCGTCGGCTGATAGGCCGGTGCTCCCTGGGGGCGCGGGAACCGCCCCGGGTCGGCGGCCTGCAGCAGCGCGAGCAGCTCGGTCGAGACCCCCGTGCGCAGATAGAAGGCCTTGGTGCTCAGCCGCCCGGCGGAGAGCTCGCCGTAGGCCCGCGAGACGGCGTCGAGGCGGCGGTCGTCGAGCGGCAGCGCCTCGAGCGGGACGAAGAGCCCGGGGAGCGCGCGCTTGAGCGCGGCCCAGTCGTCGGCGGCGATGGCCCAGGCCTCGCGGAAGTTCTCCGGCGACTGGATCCCGTCGAGCACCTTCTCCTCGTAGTCCCGGCCGAGGGCCGCGAGCGCCTCGGCGGCCACCTCCACGCGCAGAGTCCTGGCCGCGGGACCGAGCCGCACGCGCTTGGCCTGCGCGGCCACGATGGCGGCCGGCAGGTGCGGCGCGATCTCCTCGACGATGCGCAGGGTGCGGGGTCTCCCGGTGCGCGCGTAGACCTCGGCCATCACGGCCTGCGCCAGCGCGTCGCCCGAGCGCGCGAGGTGCTCGCGGGGGGCGAGGAAGCCCTGCCCGGTGCCCACCGTGGCGTCGATGCGGCGCAGGCGCTCGAGGAGCCGCGCGACGAGCGGGGAACCGGGGCGGGAGAGGATCTTGAGCAGGACCGGCGTCGAGAGGGGCAGCGCGTGCGCCGTGGCGAAGTCGAGAGGCGGTACGGTCGGAACGGGCCGCGGGGCGCGCTGGCGCTGCCGCAAGAGCTCCCGGGCGAGGGCCGGATGGTAGCGCGCGAGATAGGTCAGGCGTTCGAGCGTGACCCCGGGGTGGCGGGCCGCGAGGGTCACGAGCCCCTGGGCGAAGGCGGCCGCGTCGGGCAGAGCGCGCAGGAATCGGGCGGCCAGCGTCGCGAGGAGACCGTCTCTCTCGGGCAAGGTCGGGAGCGCGCCGACCGTGCGGAGTCGCCGCACCTCGGCCGCGCTCCACGGCACTGCCTGCGTCAGACCCGGCTTGGCGCGCAGCACCTCCGCGAGCGCCGCGTCCCCGAGCGTCGGATGCGCCGCGCCCACGCGATAGATGCGTTCCTTCAGCGCCGGGCTGAGCCCTTCGGCGCGCTCCTTCGGGTAGCGCCGGGCCCCCGACGCGACGCCGCTGCCGACGAGAAATGCGAGCGCCAGGGCGAGTGCCCGGGCGAACAAGAGCGTCGTGGCGAGCGACGCGCGGGCCTGGTGACGGATACGCGACCCAGCCATCCGTCGCCTGCTCCTTCGAGACACCTGGGACGTGCCGAACCCTGGCTCGGGACGAACCCGGGCGGCCACCCGGGGGACCACTGCTGCACGCCCGGTGCCAGATGTCGGCCCCCCTCGGCCACGCGCAAGTGCGCCCGGCTCCACCGCGGAGGTGCTCGCGTGAGCCCTCCCCGGCGGCTAGCCGGCCTGCCTCCAACGGCCTTCCGGGCTCGCCACCCGGGACCCCCGGCCACCCCGCCCTCCGACCCCCCGGCGGCCCAGCGGCCCACGAACTGGGCCCTCGCCTTCCCCCGAGGCTATGCTCGAGCCCATGCCCCGACGGCGCGGCGCGCGAACGCCAGCTCTCCTCGCCAGCCTCGCCCTCTCGGCCCTCTCCGCTGCGGCGCAGGCCGAGCCCCTCGTCGCAGATCGCGCGCCCTACACGGTGCGCGCCCCCGCGGCCCCCGAGAACAGCGTCGCCTCCGACGGAGTCCGTCCCGAGCACGTGCTCGTCATCGCGCTCGACGGGGTCTCGTGGAACGTCTTCCGCCGAGAGCGGTCCAGCGCGCCGCACCTCTCGGCCCTCGCGCGCGCCGGCTTCGCCCGCCCCGCGGAGAGCGTCTTCCCGAGCATGACGTGGTCCGCGCACGTGAGCATGGTGACGGGCCAGCACCCTCGCCATCACGGCATCCTCGGCAACCGCTGGCTCGAGCGCGGGGCGAAGCTCGTCTATCCGTACCTCGCTGCCCCCGCCGACGAATGGCGACGCGCGCGCACTCCGAGCCTCTTCGAGCTCGCGGCCGCAAAGGGCCTCGCCACCGCCGCCCTCAACTGGCCGGCCACGCAGGGCTCGAAGCTCATCCCCTATAACCTTCCCGAGACGATGGAGAGCGCACGCCTGACCTACGAGCTCATGTCACCGGCCCTGCGCGCCGTGGTGGAGCGCATGTACGCCCGCGACGGGCGCAAGAAGGATCTTCCCAAGGACTACCTCCCGACGCTGCTCGGCCGCATCGCGAAGAGCGAGGGGGTGGAGACCGATCTCTTCGTGCGCGACCTGACGGTGGAGCTCGTCGCCCCGCGCCGCACCGGCGGCGGACGCGGCGTCGCGCCCAAGGTGCCGCGGCTCCTCTTCACGCACCTGCTCAGCCCCGACACCTGGCTCCATCAGTACGGCACCCCCGCGTGGGTCGAGCGCTGGGGCCTCGAGCTCATCGACGGCATGATCGGCCACATCCTCCGGGCCTATCGGCGCGCCGGGGTCTGGAAGAAGACGGCCGTCTTCGTGGTGGCCGACCACGGCTTCGTCGAGATCTCGCACGCCTTCGATCTGAAGCAATTCCTCGTCGACGAGGGCTTTGGCCCCGGCCGCATTCCGCCGTCGGGTCTCCCGAAGGGCGGCGTGGGCGTGCTCTTCAACGGGCACACGGGCTACGTCTACGCGCGCGGCAGCGGACGCGACAAGCTGCCGAAGCTCGTGCGGCTCTTGCGCGGTTCCACCACCCGCGGCTGCGTTCACGGGCTCTACGCACCGGCCGAGTATCGCCGCCTGGGCCTTCCAGTCCCTCCGGCCGACGAGAGCGCCGAAGCTGCGCCCCCGGGCGCGCACCCCGGCGCCCCCGACCTCCTCGTGCTGCTGCGGCCCCACTGCATCTTCGGCGAGGGGCATCCCCGCGGGCAGCTCGTGCGCCCGCACAAGGCCTGGCGCATCGGCTACCACGGCTTCCTCCCGCGCGAGCCGCGGCTCCTGAGCGTCTTCATCGGCGCCGGGGCGGGGATCAAGCGGCAGCGGCGCACGCTCCCCCGATGTGGCGTGGTGGACCTGGCCCCCACGGTGGGGCACCTGCTCGGCCTCACCTGGCCCGCGCGCTGGCCGGGAGGCGAGGACGCCTTTCAGCTCGACGGCCGCGTGCTTCGCGACGTGCTGAGCCATCCGCCGGGCGAGCCCCGGAGCGCTCCGCGCCGCACCCCCGCCGACTGACACCGCAGCAGGAGGGGACCCCCTCCGCAGGGGTCAACTGACCCTGGCGGCCACGCGAGGCCGGAAAGGATTGCCACTCGCAGGTTGCAGCGCGTGCGTCGATCCAGGAGCTTGCCCGCGCGGCGAGCGGGTCGGCCCGCGGCACGTGGCTTGCTCTCATGCATCCGCGTGAACCGGCGAGGAGCACGAACATGAGGTCGACCCGACGCATCTCCCTCTGTCTGACGCTGGCCACGGCGCTCCTTCTCGGCGCCGCCGGAGCGCGCGCCGCCGACCAGGCTCCCGGCGCCGGCGCGGGGCCGGCCCAGCCCTTCGGCCGCAACGATCGCGCCGCCGAGGCAGCCGTGCGCTACCTGATGGGCAAGGCGGGAGCGGGGCAGACGCTCACCCTGTTGCTTTACCCGCAGGGCAAGGACGGCGCGAGTGGGATCGACGTCATCCACGTGACGAACGAGGGACGCACCAAGTACAGCTACGCGCCCGACGGGACGCTGCGCGAGGTTCGCCAGCGCGGGGCGAAGAATCAGGAGTGGGTCAAGCAGCCGCTCCCCGCGATGACCGGGCGCGGCGCGAGCGCCATCGCCGTCGCGGGACGCAACCTGGTCGTGGCCGCGATGCCCGTCGTGCGCGCCGGCGCCTCGCACATCGCCCTGCGCGCGACCGAGAACGGCGGCATGTTCAACGTCGCCGTCGAGACCCGGTCTCCCAAGCAACCTACGGTGATCCGGCACAGCCTCTTTGCCTCCTCCGGCCAGTACGTCCTGACCGTGAAGCAGGATGCGAAGGGCGAGCACTTCTACACGGGCAAGATCGCGCGTGGCGGCGGCAGCGTCGCGCCTCCGGCCGCGGCGCCGGTCAAGCCCGCTCCGATGACGCCCCTCGAGAACGGGGTGCTGCAGGCCTCGGGCCTCCACGCCGGGACGCACGAGTTCCAGGGACCGATCGGACAGGGGCGGTGGCGCGCCGACGTCACCCACGCCGGGACGCAGACGCTGGTCCGGATCGGCAAGACGGTCTTCCTGGTGAGTCGGCCGAACGGCAAGCCCGCCGTGAAGGGCCTCATGCACGTCCACGTGGTGAACGGCAAGGACGTCTACTACGGCTACCGCGCGCGACGTATCGACCGGACGCTCTTCCAGGAGATCGGCTCGATGCGGCAGGACGCGCAGCGCCTGCACCACGAGCAGGCGAATACGCCGGCCGGCTCCGCGCTCGCGAGTCTCGTCACGCGCCTCGAGAAGCCGGAGTCGCGGCAGCCGCGCACGTCGCCGCCGCAGCAGCTCCAGTCGGCGAACCACCTGGGCCCGCAGAACGCGCTGCACACCTCGACCGCGCCCGCGCTGCAGGCCAAGCCGAGCCCGCTGCGGCAGTTCGGCACCTTCCTCGGCAGCCTGGTCCCGCAGCGGGTCCGCACCGCCTGGCAGAACCGCTTCGGCCGGCAAGGGAGCGGCAGCGCCAAGGGGCGGCCGTAGGGGCCGGGCCTCCTAACCGCTCAGCTCAGCTACAGCGGCCCGCCTGGCTGCACTGGTGCCGGGGGGCTACGCAGGGAAGCATCGGGCACTGCAGCTTGCACTTGAGCGTCGCCCACTCGACCTTCAGGCTGTTCAGCTTGGCCACCGCCGCCGCGTGCGCGGGATTCACCGTGGTCATGCACCCGCAGCCGACCCACCGTTCGATGTCCACCGTGCACTGCTTGCCGGGTGCCATCGGAGAGCAGGCCTGCGCCAGCGCCAGGGCGTAGGCATAGTCCGTTCGAATACGCTCGCAGGTGCGCGCCGTCCCGCCGTCGCGTCGCGGAGCGCCGTCGCGGCCGCCGTCGCGCCGGATCGCGCCGTCCCGTCGAACACCTCCGTCGCGGCGCGGCCCGTCTCCAGCTGGCCCCGTGTCGCCCACCGGCATCCCTCCGTCGGTGAGAAAGCCGTCCGGAATCGGCCCGATGTCGGGGTACATGAATCCGTCGCCCACGAAGCCGTCGCCGCCGGGCCCGCCCCCGTCGCCCACCGGCCCGCCGTCGCCTACCGTCCCCGACCCGTCGGTGATCCCACCGCCGTCCGGAAGCGCCGTCGTCGAGCTGCACCCGACGAGGCCCGCCAACCCGAACACCAGCCATGTCCTCTTCATGCGCACCTCCTGGTTAAGTCGGTCGTGGCCCGCCGCGGAATCATCTGCTCATTGTGGCGGCCCACGATAGTCGTACCTTCGAGAATATCATGGGAGCGCTGCGGGGCGCGGGGCGCGGGGAGCCCAGTGAGGGAATCGACGCTACCCTCGCCCCTCCGACTGGGCTCCTCGTAGGCTACGTCGGGTAGAACGAACCAAACGGTCGCGCGAGCCAGGCCGCCACGAGCCCGAGCAGAGCCACGGTGCTCGCCACGAGTACGATGCGCGTCACGCGTCGCAGCAGGCGACGCGCGGCGCCCCCTGCCCCTTTGCCGCGCGAGAAGCGCAGACTCAGGGCCGCGAAGCCGCAGAGCGGCACCGACAGCGCCGTGTATTCGAAGCCGAAGAGCTTCACCCCACCCGAACTGATCCAGGCGATGTAGACGAAGAGCGCGCCGGCGAACGCGCTGAGCACGCCGAGGAGCGCCGCGATAAGGGGCCCCGCGGCGAGCGGGCGGCCGTCGAGGTCGACGCCGAGCAAGTCGTAGACCTTTTCCCGCTCCGCCACCACCGCCTCGAGTTCCTCGGTGAGCAAGCGCACGCGGGCCCGCGTCACGACCACTCGCTCACGGAGCACCTCGGAGCGTTGCATCAGCGCGTTGTCGTCGAGCCCGATCATCGCCACCCCCCGCGGCCGAGCCCCGCCCAGAGCAGGCTCGCCAGCGGAAGGAACGCGAGCAGGAGTCCCGCGGCCGTGCTGAAGCGGCACCACGCGCTCTCGCGGCGATAGGGCCAACCCGAAATCGCGGCGAGCAGTCCCGGCACGCCGAGCAGCAAGATCGCCGGAATCACCGTCGCGTCGAGCCGCACGAAGCGGTGCCACTTGACGTGGAGCGGAAGGAGCGCCAGGCCCACGGCGACGAGGGTCAGGGTACCGAGCCCGATGCGATCGCGTCGGGCGCCGCGCGGACCCGCGCCAGGACCCGCCTCGGCGAGCCGCGCCTCTCCGGCCGCGAGCACGCGTCGTTCGAGCCGGAGCTGTCTCTCGAGTCCCTCGCGTCGGCCGACGAGCCCGAGCCACTCGCGGTCGAGCTCGGCTACCAGCGCCTCCAGTGCATGTCGATCGCCTCGGTACGCCATGAGGTCCTCGCTCTTGCAGGGTCGCCTGGTCATACGGCGTGAAGCGTGGGCGTCTCCCTACGGAGGCGCACCTTCGGGGTCAGCGTCGGGAGGTGTCCAGGAAGGGGCGGAAGGGGCGGCCGAGCCCGTAGTTACCGGACCCGGCCTACCCTTGGGCGAGAACGCCTACTGCGCGGCGATGAGGGTGGGGCCGGTCAGGTTCAGCTCGTAGATGCCGTAGTTCCCCGAGGCCACGAACGCCGTGTTGCCGACGAACTCGGCCTGCGTCGCGTAGCCCAGCGTGCGGAGGAACTGGCGTCCCACGGGCCGCGTCGAGGAGGTCACGTCCACCACCAGCACTCCCGAGCCCGGCAGGTTCAGGA
The DNA here is from genome assembly GCA_020848905.1 of Deltaproteobacteria bacterium. Taxonomy (NCBI): domain Bacteria; kingdom Pseudomonadati; phylum Myxococcota; class Myxococcia; species Deltaproteobacteria bacterium. The sequence goes on along the minus strand of JADLHG010000043.1, from coordinate 88,566 downwards.
AGAGGTTGTTCTGGTAGATGCCCATGATCTCCATGCTGTCGATCCCGAGGCTCCCCGAGAAGCGCTCGTCGAAGCGCTCGCGCGAGAAGTCGAAGATCGCGAGCTGCTGCCCCGCGGCTTGGATCGGCGTCGCGGTCTTGCCCTCGAGCACGACCGGCTGGTACCAGCCCTCCGACGCGTTGACGAAGAGCCGCTTCCCGTCGAGCACCACGTCCTGCAGGTACTTGCCCGGGAAGCTCCGCCCGTCGAGGTACTCCGCCGTGTAGGCGTCGAGGCGCGAGAGCAGGTTGAGCCGCGGCACGTCGCGGAGGCTTCCGTCCTTGAGCTCCTCGAGCGCGCGGTCGTTGGTCAGGAGGAGCGTGTTGTTCGGCCCGCTGAAGGCCTGCATCAGCTGACCCGGCAGGTTGATCTTGGCGTCCGGCGTGAGGCCGTTCGTCGAGGTGAGCCAGGTCTGGGCGACGTACTTGTAGCCGCGCAGCACCATCCCGTCCTGCGTGCCGCCCTGGTAGGGCTTCTCGTCCACCTGGCTCTTGTAGGTCAGGTAGAAGTAGTTCTTGTTGCTCGCCCACCGCACGAGCCCGAGGTACTGGGTCTTCTCGTCGCCGCCGAGGCTGCGGCTCACCACCTTGGGCGCCGCGTAGCTCGACAGGTCGAGGAGCATCAGGGTGCGGGCCCACGCCTGCGTGTTGTAGTCGTACTGCGTGTTGAGCATCACGAAACCGCGGTCGAGCGCCAGCGTCGCGTTCGCCTCGTAGCCGAACCAGAAGGGCGGCATGCCGCAGCGGAAGCGCTCGTAGGGCAGGTACGAGAAGGGGAGCTCGACCGAGCCCATCTTCACCGGCTTGAGCGGGTTCGAGAGCTGGTAGACCACCGCCTCGAGCGTCTCGGTACCGTAGTAGGGCCGCTTGCCCGCCGGGTCCTCCACCGCCGGCTTGCGGCGGAAGATCACGAGCGCGTCCTTGAACTGCATCGTGCGCTGCACGCGGCTCACCGTGAAGGTCGCCGCCGGCTTGACGGTGTCAAGCTTCGCGCCGACCGGCAGCACGCGGAACTCGGAGAGGCCGCTGTCGTCCCAGCCACCGACGCCGGGGCGCACCTGCGTGACCATGTAGTTGCCGAAGCGGTAGAGCTCGGCGTAGTAGGGGGCGACCTCGATCACCGCGTCGGTGACGGGGCTATTCAGGTCGTTGATGTCCGTCAGCGCGAGGTGCGTGTCCGAGAGGTTGAGGAGCTTCCGCCGCGCCGTCGCCGCCTTGTGGGTGAAGACGATCGTGCGGTTCACCTCGCCGTTCGGGTGCACCACGGTGCCGTGGTTCACGAGCACGTTCTGCTCGAGCTCGCTCTTCTTCGGGTCGTACTTGGAGAGGTCCCACGACATGAGGCCCACCGCCGTCTCCCAGCGGTAGTAGTCCCAGTCGCCGCCGGCGACCTTGCGGCTGTAGGAGACGGGCACCGTGATCACGTTGGCCAGCCCGTCGGAGTGCATGCCGATCATCTTGTGCGCCTGGTCGAGGTTCCAGTTGATCGCGGAGCTGACCCACGTCGCGTCCTTGACCATCACGCACTTGCGCTGCACGAGCCGCACCTTGGCCAGATCCTGCACGTCGATGATCGAGACGCCGAGCTGCGTCCCCGTCCCCTGCGGGCCGAAGCCGGTGCAGGCCTCGCTGTTGTCGCGGCCGATGCCGATGAGGAAGCGCTTGTCTGCGATGAAGCGAAAGACGTTCATGTCGCCGGAGAGGCCGTCCACCGCGCTCACGACCTTCAGCTTGGCCGGGTCGGCGAAGCTGATGGCGTAGAGCGGGTCCACCTGACGCGCGGTGATGGCGAAGGCCACGCCGCGCTCGGCGTCGAAGGCGCTGCCACGCACCGCCTCGTCGGGCTTGCCGAAGGAGAGGCGCGCGAGACGCTTCGGCGCCGCGCCGTTCGTCACGTCCCACGACTCGAGGTTGTTCTCGATGCGGCTCGTCCCCTGGCAGTCCTTCGAGCTCCACTCGCGACGCGCGAAGATGCCGAGGTAGGTGGCCTTCTTGGTGGTCGGGTTGAAGACGTAGGTCTGCTTGAACTGATCGCCGACCTCGCCGTAGGACTCGAACTTCGTGTAGAGCTTGATCTTGCCGGCCGGGTCGCTGATGTCCACCACCGAGACCACCGCCTGCTGCAGGCTCGTGGAGGTGCCGCAGCTATACTCGGCGCCGGGCACGTAGCCGTACTTCTGCCAGTTCTCGACGACCATGAGGGCGTTCGAGGTGGCCGAGAGCGTCACGTTCGAGAGGTACCGGCTCTCGCCCCCCTGCTCGCCGTAGTTCGAGTAGCCCCCGCCCGAGAAGAGCTGGAGCTTGTCCACGAGCTTCACCTGGCGCGGGTTCGCCACGTTGAAGGAGTAGACGAAGCCCTGCTCCTTGCTCTCTTGCGACTGCTCGTACCACCAGCCGTAGGCGTACCAGCTCGGCACGTTCGAGACGACGTAGATCGTGTCGCCGATCTTGCGCGAGACGCCCTCGCGGAGCTCGCCCACGATGTCCACGGCCTGCAGGAGCTTCGGGTTGCGCAGGTCGCTCACGTCGATGGCCACGAGCTGCGAGACGTTGCGGCGCTGGTAGCGGAGCTGCCCCTTCTGCTGCGTCAGGTAGAGCACGTCGCGGAGCAGCGCGTAGGCCACGTTGTTCTGCACGAACATCTCCACCGGATAGCCGTAGACCGGCAGCCGGCCGAGGGCCTGGGGCTTCTTCGCGTCCGTGGCGTCGAAGATCATGAAGCCGCGGTAGGTGTTGAGGTAGAAGAGGCGGTTGCCGTCCAGCTTGTAGACGTCTGCTTCCTCGACCTCGCCCGAGCGGCCCTGCGGGGCAGCCATCGCCGCCTCGGGACCGCCGCCGCCCCCCTTGCCCTCCATCCCGGGGGCCATGCGGTTCAGGCCCCACTCGAGCTCGTAGCTCGTGAAGCTGCGCTGCCCGCGCACGAGGGCGTTCAGGTCCGAGCGCTGGCAGGTCGCGCGCAGGGAGTAGGCCCCGTCGGCGATCCAGGCCAGGGCGTAGACCGCCACGTTGTAGGTGCCGGCCTTGGCCGGACCGTACGTGAGCTGCGCCTCGTTGCGGCCGCCGTTGCGCTGCACGGCCACGCGGTCCCCGGTGTCGGCCCGGTAGAGCGCCACTGCCGCACCGCGTCGCGCGTCGTAGGCCCCGCGGAAGGAGAAGGTCACGGTCTGACCTTCCTTAGCCTCCCACTTGTAGAGGAAGGAGCTCTTGCGCCCCTGGAACTCGCCCTGGACCACGTCCCCGCAGCCCCAGTCCACCTTCACCTCGGTCATCCAGCTCGGGACGTCGGCCTTACCGCCGATCATCTCCGGGTCCGGACGCTCGTCGCCGCCACTCTCGCCGCAGCCCGCGCCAAGGGTGAGCCCGACGGCCAGCGCCACGTAGCGGATCGCCGACCACCTTTTCGTAAACATGCGTCGCCTCCTCAAGGGGTTCCGTCAACGTCGCCGCGGGGACTACCTCCAACCACGGCTGGTATCAAAGTCGCAAGATGTGCGCAGGAACATACGAGACTCGGACGGTCCGTTTCCCGTTTTTTTGGCCGATAAAGTCTATTGTGATGTCAATGGTCTACGGCGATTGACGCGCCGCGCGTGTCCCGTCAGACCTCCGACCGGACGAGAATTGGACCGACCATTGCTTCCCGGCCGGGGCCCGCGAAATCAACCTGGGTGCGAAATCAACCTGGGTGCGAAATCAACCTGGGTGGGAGGTCAGGCGTCGTCGGCGTCGAGGGGGGGGAGGTCCTCGGGCTGGAGCTCGAGGCCACCGCGACCCCGGCAGCAGGCCACGGCCGCGAGGATCACGCGGGCCAGCGCGGCCTCGTTTCCGAGCCAGCCGCAGAGGAGGAGCTGCTCGAGCGCGGCGCTGCTGAGCCTCGGCGGCGGCTCGTCGGGGACCAGCTCGTCGAGGAGCCTCCGCGCCAACCGCGGGATCTGCTCCGGGCCCTTCACCGGCCCCTCCCCCGTCACCACGAGCAAGCTCGCGCCGATGCGCAGCACGTCCCCCGCCCGCAGGGCCTGCGCCCCGGATCCCGCCATGACCCCGTTCACCCAGGTTCCGTTCGCGCTGCCCAGGTCCTCGACGAAAAGATGCCCGCTCGCGTGACGCAACACGGCGTGAAAGCGCGAGGCCCCCGAATCCGCCAGCGACAGCTCGCACTCCGCCGCGCGCCCCACGCGCAGCTCCGGCCCATCGACCGAGATCGGGCGGTCCACGATCCCCTCCGCCGCCTCGAACACGAGGGTGAGGCGCGGCCCGCTCACGAGCCCGCCTCCGGGCCCGAGGCCCCGAGCGTCACCACCAGCGGCGCGTGATCGCTCGGCTTGCCCGGCCCGCTCGACTCCTTGCGTTCGTCCCGGTCCACCACCACCTCCGTGCAGCGCGCCGCGACCGGCGCCGTCCCGAGAGCGAGGTCGATGCGCAGCCCCAGACCGCGCCCGAACGCGCCGCCGCGATAGTCCCACCAGGTGTAGATCCCCGGCTCGGCCGTCCGGGCCCGGAGGAGATCCACGAACCCCAGCCCCTCCAGGGCCCGAAGCCCCGCCCGCTCGGCCTCCGAGCAGAGCACGCGGCCCCGCCAGAGCTCCGGATCGTAGACGTCCCGGTCGTCGGGCGCGATGTTGAAATCGCCCACGAGGAGCAGCGGGTCCGCGGCACGCGGCCGACCGCGGAGCCAGGCCTCGAGCGCCGCGAGCCACCGGAGCTTGAGCGCGTACTTCTCGCTCCCCACGCTCTCCCCGTTAACCACGTAGAGGTTCACCACGCGCAGCCCGCCGATCGTGGCGGAGATGGCCCGCGCCTGCTCCGGGAGCGGGTCCCCCGGAAAACCGCGCTCGACCTCCTCGATCGCCTGGCGCGCCAGGATCGCCACGCCGTTGTAGGTCTTCTGGCCGAAGACCGCCGCCTGGAACCCCGCCGCCTCGATGGGGCCCCGCGGGAAGTCGGCCTCCTGGGCCTTCAGCTCCTGCAGGCAGACCACGTCCGGCGCGTGCCGCACGAGCAGCGCGAGCAGCCGCTCGAGGCGGAGCCGCACCGAATTCACGTTCCAGGTGACGATCTTCATGACGCGCTCGCAGGGCGGGAACGCGCCGCCGCCGCGACGTCGCTAGAAGAGCGACGCCACGCTATTCTGCTCCAGGCTCGCCCGGAGCAGAGCGGCCCGACGCTCCGCCTGATGGTGAATCCAGCGGCCGCCGCGGCGCACCAGCTCGGCCGCAAAAAGCGCGCAAATAACGTATAGCGCGTATTTCAGCACGGGCGTGAGGCTCGAGTAGACGAGCGGATAGATCACGAACGCGCCCAGCCCGGCGGCGGCTCCGACGAGCGCCAGCCCGATGAGCACCGCCAAGAGCACCACCCCGACCCCCGCGTGACGCGACTTCTGGTGTGGAGCATTCATGCGCAAGATCCTGGCTCGGCCGGTTCGTCGGCCACCGCGGATCATGAGCAATATCCTTGCCACGGCCCAACCGGCCCGACGCCGCTGCAGTTACGCCGGGTTGAGGCTTTGCAGCTGACCGAGGCGTCCGCGAGGGCCGGAGAGGTCCCTGGCCACTTCGATTGCACTCGGTGGGGTCTCTGGATCTCAGCGGATCGGCGGAGCGCGCCTCACGCGGCGCGTCGAACGTAGCGGGACTCGCGGGTGTCCACCACCAGCCGGTCCCCCACCTCCACGAACAGGGGCACCTCCACCACGAGACCCGTCTCGAGGGTGGCCGACTTGGTGGCGTGGGTGGCCGTGTCCCCCTTGAACCCGGGGTCGCACGCGGTGACCTCCAGCACCACGGTCGCCGGCACCTCGATGCCGAGGCACTCTCCCTCGAAGAACTGGGCGCGCACCGTGTCGTTCGGCCGCAGGAAGTTGAGCTCCCGCTCGATCACCTCCCGCGCGACCGGATGCTGGTCGAAGGTCTCCGTGTCCATGAAGTAGTAGACCTCGCCGCGCTCGTCGTAGAGGTACTGGCAGGGCCGCACCTCGAAGTCCGGCGCCTTCACGCGCTCTCCCGCCTTGAAGGTCTGCGCCAGGAGCTGCTTCGTACGCACGTTGCGGAGCTTGGCCTTGATCAGCGTCGCCGCCCCGCGCGCCGACGGCGTCTGCGTGGTGGTGTCGACGACCACGTACGGATCGCCGTCGAGCTCGATGAGCATCCCCTTCTTCAGATCGCTGGTCGTGGCCATGAGGTCCCTCGCTTCTGCCGCGCCATATTAGTACCCCATCGCAGCGATTTCGACCGATTCTCGCCGGCCATGCGCTCGTCGGATCTCGGCCATCTCGTGGGGCCTCTCGACGGTTTCCGGCGCGGGCCGTGGCGACGCGCGACGCGGCGACGACCAGAGAGCTTCCGGATCTCGCGCGACTAGCCGGAGCGCCCGAGCACGGGCCTCGCGGCACGCACGTTGCTCTCCTTAGCTCGGACCTTTGTATGCGTTGCGACGGGTTCGCGCTCGACCCGCGTCCCCGATGAAGGAGGCGAGCGGATGATGGTGACCTCGCTGCCGCGGCTTCGGCTCGCGCTGCTCTTCCTCTGCGCCTTCGGCGCGGCGACACCGGCCCTCGGGCGCGGTCTGCGCGTCAGACCGAGGGCCACGCGCGCCGCCACGGAGCGTGGCGCCGAGGACCGCTGGCTCACGAACCTCCTGCGCGGCGACGTGGCCCACCTCGCCACCCACGAGCTCGCCGAGCGCTTCCCCCGCCTGAGCCGCACGAACCAGCTCCGCCTCTTGCACAAGTTCGGCAAGAAGCAGCTCGCGCTCTGCCTGAAGTACGCCCAGTGGCAGGGCATCGACCCGCAGTTCGAGGTGGAGATCCCGCGCGAGCGCACGGGGCCGGAGCACGTGCGCGACCAGGAGGCCGCCGGCCTCTGCTGGCTCTTCTCCTTCCACGCGGTGAAGGAGAGCGGCATGGTGAAGCAGGACCTGCGCCAAGCCGACCTCAGCGAGACCTACCTCAACTACCACGCCTGGCTCTCGCGCGGAGAGGCCGCCCTGAAGAAGATCAGCGCGAGTCGCGAGCCGCTCGACGTCGAGCTCGAGGACTTCAGCGACGGAGGCTACTTCGACACGGCGCGGGTTCTGATGGAGCGACACGGGGCCGCGCCCGAGCGCGCCATGCCCACCACCTGGGACGCCCGCAACTCGGACGGCTTCATCGCGGACTTCAAGGCGCTCATGACCACCGCGCAGCTGGCCTTCGACGAGGCACGCGGCGCCGAGAACAAGGAAGTCGTCTACCGTCGCCACCGCGAGCTGCTCGTGCAGCTCCTGAACGGCATGCTCGGCGCCCCTCCCGCCACCTTCCGCCACGAGGGGCGCGAGTACACCCCGGCGCGCTACTACGAGGAGGTCGTCAGGCCCGCGAGCCCGACGGAGTGGGTGCTCCTCTCGAGCCTCCCCTTGCGCGGCGCGGAATGGAACCGCCGCTACAAGGTGAAAGGAAGCATCGGCGAGCCCGACTTCACCCTGACCAACGTCGAGACGCGCTACATGCGCCGAGCCGTCGAAGAGACCCTGCGCCAGGGCTTCGCCGTCTGGTTCACCACCGCCTTCGCCGAGTCCAATCCCTTCATGGTCGGCCCCCAGGAGGACGCTCCCGAGGGCGCGCTCGGGCTGATGGACCCGCACGCCTTCGACTACCGGGCCCTGCAGCACCTCGTCCCCTTCTTCGCCCTGCAGAAGGGCGCGCGCTTCGACGCGGGCCTCGCGACCTCGAACCACGCCATGACGCTCTCGGGCTTCGGCAACGACCGCCGGGGCCGCCAGTGGTTCAAGGTCGACAACAGCTGGGGACCCGAGATGCCGCGCGGCGGTCACCTGATCATGTCGCGCGACTACTTCGACGAGGCGGTGGATAGCGTGGCGGTGCCCAAGGCCGTGCTCGAGCGTGTGCTCCCCGAAGAGGTCCTGCGGCAGATCGCGCGGGCCACGCCCACGGCGCTGCCGGGTATCTACTGAGCTCGCACCACTCGAGACTTTTCGGCGCCCGCCGCCGCGCGTAACCTATCGTTCGATCATGCTCCCCTGCCTCCGCGACCACCTGCACTTCAAGCCGCTCTTCGGCCTGCTCCCCATCGAGCCCTTCGGCATCCTGGTGCTGATCGGCGTCGTGGTGGGCTACCACCTCGGCAAGCGCCGCGCGCGCCTGACGGGACTCGACGCGGAGCTCTGCGCCGACGGTATGTACTGGACCGCGGCCACCGGCTTCGTCGTGGCGCATCTCGTGTCGGTGATCTTCTACTTCCCGCACCGCATCCGCGAGAACCCGCTCGTGCTGCTCGCCGTCTGGAGCGGGCTCTCCTCCTTCGGCGGCTTTCTCGGCGGGATCCTCGGGGCGTACTACTTCTTCGTCATCCGGCACCGCGTCTCGCTCTTGAAGTACGCGGACGCGATCATCTTCGGCCTCGTCCCCGGCTGGGTCTTCGGTCGCATGGGCTGCACCGCCGTGCACGACCACCCGGGGCTGCCCACCCGCTTCGTCCTCGGCGTGGCGTGCGGCGCCGTCCCCCGCCACGACCTCGGCCTCTACGAGCTCCTCTTCACGCTCGTGCTCACCGCGCTGCTCTACGGCCTGCGCCACGTGCGCCCCTTCCACGGCTTCCACCCGGCGCTGATCCTCGCGCTCTACGCGCCGGTCCGGTTCCTCTTCGACTACCTGCGCACGGCGGACGTGCGCTACGGCGGCCTGACCCCGGGGCAGTACTTCGCCGTCGGGATCCTGGGCTTCGCGGTCTTGCTCGTGGCCTACGGGGTCAGACTGAGACGGCGGGGGGACGCGCCGGGGCTGCCGGCGGCGGAGAGCTCTACGACGGCTGGTTGAGCTGCGCGCAGGCCCGCTCGAAGCGGTCGGCGAGTGAACGCGCCTCGGGGCCCACGATCGGACCGAGCTTCACCCAGGTGTTCTTGAGCCGCTCGAGCTCCTCGGCCGTCGCCTCGCGGTTCGCGACCTCGAGGCTGGAACGCATGGCGTTGGCCGCGAGCGCCTCGCGCAGCTTGTCGGCCATCTGCTCCACCGACGCCGCGCCCGACGCCTCCGGGCCGGACGAGACCTGCGCGCTCACCAGCTCCTCGAGGCGCTGACAGATCTTCTCGCGCCGCGGCAGGCTGGCCTGCGGATCCAGCTCGCTCCCCTTGAAGACCTCCAGGTGCGCCTCGAGCAGCGCGCTCAGCGCCTGCCCGAAGCGCCGCTCGAGCGCCGCCGTCTCGCCGTCGTCGCCGAGCTTCTTCCACGCCGCGTAGACCTCGAGCGCCTGCGCCAGCAGAGCCGCCGCCTCGAGCTCCGCCCCCTCCGCCGGCTGCCCGAGCGCCTCGAGCCGGCCGCAGAGCGCCTCGCGCTCGCCGCGCTTGCCCGCGGCCTGCTCCTCGAGCTGCGCCTTGCGCCGGTCGAAGAAGCGATCGCACGCGCCGCGGAAGCGCCGCCAGATCGGCTCGGCCTGCGAGCGCGGCACCGCGCCGATCTTCTTCCACTGGGCCTGGAGGCCCTTGAGCGCCTGCGACGTCGGCCCCCACTCGGTCGAGTCGGCCAGCGCCTCCGCCTTCTCGCAGAGCGCCTCCTTCTGCTTCAGGTTGTCGAGCCGCCCCTGGTCCTGCTCCTCGAGCTGCGCCTTGCGCTTCTCGAAGAAGGCGTCGCACGCGGCGCGGAAGCGCGTCCAGAGCGCATCCGACTGCGCCCGCGGCACGGGCCCCACCGCCTTCCACTCGGCCTGCAGCTGCTTGAGCGCCTCGGCGGTCGCGTTCCAGTCCTCGGACTTCGCCAGCTCCTCGGCCTTCGCGCAGAGCTCCTCCTTCTTCTGGACGTTGCCCGCGCGCTGCTCCTTCTGCTCGGCGAAGTAGACCTTGGCCCGCTCGTTGAGCTGATCGGTAGCCGCCTTGAAGCGCTGCCAGAGGGCCTCCCCCTTCTCCTTGGGCGGCGCGCCCGCCGCCTTCCACGCGTTCTGCAGCTCGCGCAGCCCCTCCGCCACCAGCGCCACGTCCTCCACCTTGAGCAGGTCCTCGGCCCCCTGCGCCAGCGCCTCGAGCCGCGGCAAGTTGGACCAGCGCTTCCATTCGTCGGCCTGCTTCAGCTCCTGCAAGCGGCCATAGAGCTTCTGCCTGAGCTCGGCGAGCCGCTGGCGAAAGCCCTGCTCGTCGTCGCGGTTCGGCATCGGGCCCATGTTCCGCTCGCCCTGCTGCGCGTCGCGCATCCCGCGCTCCACCGCGCGCAGGTCGCCGCTCGTCACGAACTTCTCGAGCCGCCGACAGAGCTCCTCGAGGCGACGGTGGTTCTCGAGGCGCTCCTCCTCGGCCTGACGCCGATCGTCGGCCTCGCGCTCGTCGAGCCGCGCCACGACCTGCTCGAAGCGCGCCACGAGCGCCTCGTCCCCCTCGGCCGCACCCCCCGGCGAGCGGAAGCTCCTGCGCAGCCCCTCGAGCTTGCGCCGCGCCACCTGCAGGCGCGGTTCGTCGAGGAGCGCCTCGGCCTGCTCGCAGAGCTCCGCGAGGTTGACCTGCTTCGGCGGGGGCGCCGGCGCCCGCTCGGCCCGCTCGGCCCGCTCCGGCCGCTCCGCACGCTCCGCGCGCTCCACCCGCTGGACCGCCGCCTCGCAGGCCCGCTGGAACCGCTGCGAGAGCTCCGCCTCGCCGCCGGCCGGCAGCGCCGCCCACCTCGCTCGCAGCTCCTCGACCTGCGCCGCGGCCTCCTCGCCGGAGAGCTTCTCGGCCTCGTCGAGCAGCGCCTGGCGGGCCTGGAGCGTGCTCTGGAGCGCCTGCACCCGCTTGGCGCGCTCGGCGGCCTGCGCCTGGGCCTCGGCCTTGCGCAGGGCGAAGGCCTTGCACCCGTCGAGAAAACGCCGCGCCAGGTCCAGGTCCAGCTCCCCGTCGAGCTCGTCCCACGCCGCCTCGGCGGCGACCAGCTCCTCGGCGGCCCGCGGCGACTCGGCCGAACGGACCAGCGCCTCGACCTTGCGCACGATCTGTAGCTGCCGGTGCTGCGTCTGCGGATCGACCCGGGGCTTCGCCGCCCCCGGCGTCTCGGGCTTGAGCGTCGCGAGCTGCTGCTGCGCTCGACGTCGCACCGCCTTCAGCTTCGTCTTCTTGACCACCTCCTCGAGGAGGGCGGGGTCCTCGATCCGCTGGAGCGCCGCGAGGGCCGTCTCCTTGTTCTCCTCGGCCAGCACGATGGAGCGCAGCACGGCCGGGTCCTGAACGCGCCGGAGCGCCGCCATGCGCACCCCCGGCTCGCGCGCCTGCCGTGCCACCTCGGCGAGCAGGCGCCCGTCGGTGAGCCGGTCGAGCGCAGCGGCCCGCACCACCTCGTGCCGCGCGTTCTTCGCCACCTCCGCCAGGGCCGCCTGATCTACCGCACGGCCGAGCGCCGCCAGGCATTCGTCGACGGGGGCCTCGCTGGTCGCGACGGCGACGATCATGGTGCCGAGCCGCGCCGCAGCCTCCTCGCGCAGCTCCCGCTCGGGGTCCTCGCGCGCCACGACCTCGAGGAGGCTCGCGTCCTGCACCTTCTTGAGCGCGATGCGGCGCACGGCCGGGTCGGGGTCGCTGCGCAGCACGTTGGCCAGCGTGTCCGACTGCTCGGTCTCGAGCTGCCGCACGGCCTGCGCGCGCACCGTGGCGTCGCTGTGCTTCCACTTCGGGCGAAAGAGATCGATGAAACCCATGGTTAGCTCTCCAGGCGGCGGACTGTATGCATTGCCCCGCACACCTGCAACGGGCAAGTTGCGCGAGGCGCTTCTCCGACGGCGCAGCCTGGCGTACTGTGCCCGGCGTCCGAGGTCCGCCGCCTGCTGCGGAGAAAGGGATACGCCATGGCCACCATCGAACGCGGCGGCGCGCGCGTGCGCTACGACCTGCTCGGCGAGGGTCCCCCGCTGCTCCTCACGCACGGCCTGCTCACCGACGGGCGGCTGTGGGCGCCGCTCCTGCCGGCGCTGGCCTCGCGCTATCGCGTGATCAACGTGGACCTGCGCGGCCACCGCGGCTCGACCGCTCCTTCCCCCTTCTCGCTCGAGGATCTGGCCGACGACTGCCTGGCGATCCTCGACGCCGAGGGGCTCGAGCGCGCGGCCGTGGCGGGGCTCTCGATGGGCGGCATGACGGCCATGCGCCTCGCGCTCAGGGCGCCAGAACGCGTGGCCGCCTTGCTGCTGCTGTCTACTTCGGCCGATGCCGAGCGCCCGCGCGAGCGGCTCAAGTACCGCGCCATGGCCGAGATCTTCCGCGTCGTGGGGAGCACCTCGCTCTTCGAGCTTCCGATCCGGCGCCTCATGTTCGGCCGCACCGCGCTGCGCGAGCGCCCCGAAATCGCCGCGCTCCAGGCCCAGCAGACGCGCGAACACGAACGCACGGGCCTCTACCACGCGGTGCGCGCGGTGATGGAGCGCGGTTCGATCCGGGACCGGCTCCGCGAGCTCCGCTGTCCGAGCCTCGTGCTCGTCGGCGACGAGGACCTCACCACGCCCATCTCGCGGGCCACGCGCATCGGCCGCAGCCTCCCCGGGGCGCGCGTGCACCTCCTGCCGCGCACGGGGCATCTCTGCACGCTGGAAGCCCCGGAGCTGGTGGCCGAGGAGCTGCTCGCTTTTCTCGCCGAGGTCGGCTGGTAGGTCAGGGCCCGGCTCGCTCCGTGAAGCACCGCTTCGAAACCGAGAGGCCCGGCCCCGATCGTCGAACGCCGCTATCCAGCGCGCCCGGTCCTTCCGGCAGCCAACTCCGCGTGGGGCCAGGGGCCACGCACGGGGCCTCTAGCGTCGAACATGGCACCGGCCTTGCACATCCGACGGCTCGCATGTTCCGCGCCGCGCATTCTCTGGGCCTGATCCTGGTCGCCATGTCCTTCACCGCACCGGCCTCCGCCCGCGAAGCGCAAAAGCTCGCCGAGCTCCGACAGCGCCTGCGTGCCGACAACGCCGAACTCATCGCCCGCGACCCGGCGCGCGCGCGGGCCAAGCTGGAACGCATGGCCGAGTCGGCCTACACCTACTTCCGGGGCTTCAACGCCGACGTGCAGCGCGCCTTCGCCGACCGCGACGTCGCGCTGCCACGCCTCGTGCTGAACGGCGACGTGCACCCGATGAACTTCGGCCCGGTGCGGCTACGCACCGGCCAGCTCGTCTTCGCCCCCAACGACCACGACGAGGCGGCCTTCGCCCCCTTCGCCTGGGATCTGCGCCACGGCGCGCTCGGCTTCGAGCTCGCCGGTCGCGAGCTGGGGTTCGGCAAGAAGGTCCGCGCCGCCGCCGTGCAGGCCTTCCTCGCCGGCTACCTCGCCACCCTCGAGGCCTATCCGGTACGGGCCGCCGCGCCCCTCCCCTCCCTCGAGCAGCCGCTCCCCGCGGTCCTCCGCCGCTTCTTCGCCGACGCCTCGGCGCGCACGCCGGCGAACGTGGCGGCGCGCTTTCTCGACGGCGCCACCGGGCAGTTTCGCGCGAGCGAGAAGGTCACTCCGCGCCCCGAGCTGAAGGCCGCCCTGGCCGCCCCGCTCCGCGCGTACCTCCGCACGCTCCCTCCCGCCGCCGCGACCGAGCTCGGTCGCTACGAGCTCGTGGACGTGGCGCAAAAGCTCACCTCCGGGGTCGGGAGCCTGGGCCTCGGACGCTACCTCCTCGCGCTCGCGCCGCGGGCGGGGCGGCGCGGCGCCCCGATCGTCCTCGAGCTGAAGGAGGAGCGACGTTCGGCGGTGGCGCTCGTCGCCGAGCCGCAGGGCGAAGCCTTCGCCCACCACGGGGAACGCGTGCTGAGCGCGCGGCGCCGAGTTCTCGACGGGGGGGAGCGCTTCGACGGCGCGACGACCTACGCGGGGGCCGGTTACCTCGTCACCGAGGTGGGTCCGCACGAGTGCGACCTCGACTGGACGACGCTCCGCAAGTCCGAGGTGCCCGAGGTGGCCCGTGCTTGTGGGGCCGCGCTCGCCGCGAGTCACGCGCGCTCGCAGACGCTCCGACCACACCGCGAGCGCTCCGTGGCGGCCCAGCTCCTCGAGGCGCTCCCCGCGCCCCAGGCCTTCGTGGAAGCCCTCGCCCGCGACGCCGTCGTCGACGCCGACCGCACGGCCAAGGACTACCGTCGCTTCCTGCGCCTCTACCGCGACGGGACGCTCTTGCCCGAGGCTCCGGGGCGCTGAGCCCGTTTCAGGTAGGCGGCGCCGCGCCGAGCTTGGCCCAGATCTCGGCCATCATCCCCTTCACCACCTCGAGCGGCGGCTCGCTGGCCAGGTCCTCGAGGTCGAAGAGGTCCGTCGGAATGCCGTCGAGGAAGCGCGACTGCGCGCGCGGCTGGAGCTTGCCGCGCAGGAGCCGCTCGCGGCAGCGCGTGAGCACGAGCTCGTTCATCGCGCGCGTGATCCCCACGTAGCAGAGCCGTCGCTCCTCGGCGATGTCCCCCGTGTCGTGATCGTTCTGATGCGGATTCAGCGTGCGGTCGTGCGGCAGGAGCCCCTCCTCCAGGCCGACGAGCATGACCAGCGGAAACTCGAGCCCCTTCGACCCGTGCAGCGTGGAGAGGGTCAGGCGATCTCCCGGGCCCCCCTGCGGGTCGTCCCCCGAGCCGGCGAGCGCCACACGGTTCAGGTAGTCCCCGAGCGAGGGCTTCTCCACGCGCTTGCAATAGCTCTCGACCCCCGCCACGAAGGCCGCGAGGTGCGCGAGGCGGCGTTCGATCCCCTTGTCGCTCGTGCCCGCAGTGCGGATCTCCGCCTCGAGCTGGAGCTCGCCGACCAGCGCCCGCACCCCCTCGGCCAGGCTCTCGCCGCGCTTGAACCGCGCGCTGCTGCGCTCGACGAGCGAAAGGAAGTCCGCCACCGCCTCGGCCGCGCGATCCCCCGCGCCGAGCACTTCCTCCGCGTGCTTCAGCGCCTGGAAGAAGCTCGTCCCCTGCTGCTCGGCCCACTCGCTCAGCTTGGCGAGCGTCCGCGTGCCGATGCCGCGCGTCGGAAAGTTGATCACGCGCCGGAGCGCGAGCTCGTCGGCCGGGTTGTGGCAGACGCGCAGGTAGGCGATGAGGTCCTTGATCTCCTTCGCCTCGAAGAAGGCCTGTCCGCCGAGGACGCGATAGGGGATCCCCTGCGCGCGCAGCTCGGCCTCGAGGGTGCGCGCGAGGATGTTCGACCGGAAGAGCACCGCCATCTGCCCCGGGCGATAGCGCCCGAGGTCGATCATCTTGCGCGCGTGCCGTCCGACCCACGCGACCTCCGCGTCACCGTCGGGGCAGACCACCAGGCGGACCTTGCCCGCGTCCTGCCGCGTGGGCTTGAGCTCCTTCTCGCGCCGGTCGGGGTTCTGCGCGATGACGCGATTCGCGAGGTCCAGCACCGACGGCACGGAGCGGTAGTTGCGCAGCAGGAAGACCGACTTCGCCCCCGGGAAGTGCCGTTCGAAGTGGAGAATGTTCTCCACCTGCGCGCCGCGCCACCCGTAGATCGACTGGTCGTCGTCTCCCACCACGCAGAGGTTCCGGTGCTCCCCCGCCAGGGCCCGCAACATGCGCAGCTGCGCCGCGTTCGAGTCCTGGTACTCGTCCACGAGCACGTACCGATAGCGCTCGGCCCAGCGCGCGCGGCAAGCCTCGTCCTCCTCCATCAGGCGCACCGGGCGGCAGACGAGATCGTCGAAGTCCACCGCGGCGTACGACTCGAGCAGCTCCTCGTAGATCGGGTAGAGCAGCGAGGCCGCCTGGTCGTAGGGGTCCTCGCTCTCCGCCACGGCGCCGGGCAGCACGAAGGCGTTCTTGTAGGAGCTGATGCGCGCCAGGACCGAGCCCAGGTCGAACGCACGCTCGAGGTGCAGGCGCCGCGTGGCCTCCTTGAGCGTGGCGAGCTGATCCCCGGTGTCGAAGATGGCGAAGCGACGCGCCCGCGGACCGCGCTTGGCCTCGGCCTTGAGCATCGACAGGCCGAGTGCGTGGAAGGTGCAGAGCGTGACCTTGTTCGCGCGCGGGCCGATCATCTTGCTCAGCCGGTGCGCCATCTCCTCGGCGGCCTTGTTGGTGAAGGTCACGGCGAGGAGCTCGTCGGGGGCCACCCCCTGCTCGAGCATGTAGGCGATGCGGTGCGTGATGACGCGCGTCTTGCCGCTCCCCGCGCCGGCCAGCACGAGCAGGGGTCCGTGGATGAGCTCCACGGCACGACGCTGTTCGGGGTTCAGGTTCTGAAACCAGCGGGACATCCGTGCATCGCTCTTTCGCGGAACCGCCACCCTACAGGGCGCGCGGGATCCGGAGCAACGAGAGAACGCCGCGCGAGAGAAACGAGGCGTCGGGATCGCGATCCGGAGGAGGAGATCCGTCGCACCGGGGTTACGCCCGAGCGTAGCGGTGACGCTACCCGTGCTTGGCCAGCGGTCGTCGGGGACGCGGGCCCACGGCAGCGGCCCATGCGGCTCAAGCCGGCGCGACCGCGAGAGGAATGTAGCGAAGCGCGGCGGTGGCGCGGCCGGCGCGCGCATCGCGTCGCAGCTGGCACGAAGGGTGCTTCGCGAGGGCGTGACTCTGGAGGAACCGCCCATGCGCACTCGATGCTCTCGCCACTACCCGGCCTCTCTCGCGGCCGTCTCCTTCGCCTTCGCTCTCGCCCTGGGCGCCGGCAGCGGCTGCTCGGAGGCTCCGCGCGACGCCAACGGCGAGCCCACGGCCTCCGACGGCGAGCCCGACGAGGTCGCGATTCCCGTCGCGCCCACGCACCACCCGTTCAGCACGCTTCCGTCAGCCCGGAGCTTCCTCCCGCTCGCGGACGCCAAGATCCGGTCGGACGCCCCCACGCGCAACTACGGCGCGAGCCCCACCCTGCGCGTGCGTCGCGGCACGAACACCTACCGCAGCTATCTGCGCTTCGAGGTGAAGGGCCTCACGCAGCCGGTCACCTCGGCGAGCCTCCTCCTGTACGTGGCGGATGGCAGCCCCGACGCGGGCACGGTCTTCACCACGGGCAACGACTGGTCCGAGGAAACGCTCAGCTGGAGCAACGCGCCCTCTCCGCTCGCGCGGCTCGACGCTCCCGGCGCCGCCGAGACAGGCAGCTGGATCGAGTTCGACGTGACCTCGGCCGTCACCGGCGATGGCGTCTACAGCTTCGCGCTCGCGAGCCAGAGCTCGAACAGCGCGTACTTCAGTAGCCGCGAAGGCTCCGCGCCGCCCCGGCTGGTGGTGCTGACCAGCGCACCGAGCGACCCGGGTCCCGGCAGCGACGGGGGAGTGAGCCTGCCGCCAGCCGACGGGGGCGCACCTATCGCTGACGCGAAGCCTCAGAACGGAGGGCTCGACGCGGGCGTGGCGCCTCCGCCGGCCGACGGAAGCAGCTCGACCCCACGCACCGATGCGGGCGGCCTGCCTCCCGCGCCGCCCCCGACTGGGCCGGTGCTCGGCATCTGGACCTCGGCGGCCGAGCTGAAGAGCAAGCCCACGAGCGGCGCGGCCTGGACCGAGCTCCTCGCCGACGCGAACGGGGACACCTCGAGCCCCAACGTCTCCAACCAGGACGACCCGACGAACGTGCGCGTGCTCGCCGCGGCGATCGTCTACGCGCGGACCGGCGAGACGAAGTACCGCGACAAGGTGGTCGCGGCCTGCCAGAAGGTGATCGGCACCGAGGCGGGGGGGCGCACCCTGGCCTGGGGGCGCGAGGCAGGAGCCTACGCGATGGCCGCTGATCTCGTCGGGTATCGCACCGCGACCTTCGAGGCCTGGCTCCGGCGCGTGGTCGACGAGGCCAAGTGCTCGCAGCTCGGCATCACGCTGCGCAAGATGTTCGAGAAGCGCCCGAACAACTGGGGCGCGATGGGCTTCGGCTCCGTCACCGCGATCTACCGCTACCTCGGCGACACGACGAACCTGAAGGCCGTGCGCGACTACTGGGCGAAGAGCGTCGCGGGTCCGAACCCCGGCCTCGACTTCGGCGAGCTCTCCTGGCAGGCCAGCGCGAGCGACCCGCGCACCATCAACCCGAAGGGCGCCACGAAGCAGGGAGTGAACCTGGACGGCATCATCCCCGACGATATGCGGCGCGGCGGTAGCTTCACCACCGGCACACCGGGGGCCACGAACTACCCGTGGGGCTTTCTCGCCGGCACGATGATGGGAGCGCGGGTGCTCGAGCGCGCCGGCCTCTCCATCTGGGAAGTGGACAACCGCGCCATCTACCGCGCGGCCTATGCGCTGCAGGAACGGCTCAAAGGGGCCTTCCTCTGCCAGGGCAACGACCTCTGGCAGCTCCCGCTCCTCGACCGCGCGTACGGTACGCACTGGACCGCCTCGGCCGGCTCGAACCGCGTCTGGCGCGCCGGCGAGAATGCGGGCTACGGGTACGTCGTGCAGTAGCGAAGCGGCGTCCGTCGTGCGATCGCGACGGGGCCCCGCGAGCGGCCACGAGCGCGTGCGGGAGCCGGCCACGGGACTTGGCCTCGCCGTCGGCCAGGCCCTCGGCGCGCCTTCTTTCGACAAGTTGCGCTCGCCCCGCGTTCATCCGGGGCTGGCACACGGCTTGCTGTCTCCGCGTCCCACAACTGCATTCTGGTCGTGAGGACCCCATGTCGAGCCGCTGCTCCAGCCCGCTTCGTCTGTCGTGCGCTCTCGCGTGCCGCCTCGGCGGTGCGCTGCTTCTCGCCTCTTGCCTCGTGGCCTCCGGGCGCGCCGAGGCCTCCGGGCGTTACAAGACCGCTCGTCGCGTGGCCGAGGACCATTCCTCCCTCTGCTACAACCCCCCCTTCAAGCGCGAGGGGACGACCGCGGGCGGCGTGCCTTTCGTCGTCGAGGGCCGGCAGCTGAACGGCCAAGCGGGCGTGCTCGTGCGCGTGCCCCACAAGGACGGCCGCGGCGCGACGCTGCGCCACATGGTCTTCGACTACTACTCCCGACCGAAGCAGGACGCGCGCGAATGGGGCGCACGCGCCGCGAAGACCTACAGCGAGCGCCGGAACAAGAACGGCGTCGTGCGCATCGCGGAGCATCGTCACGATGCGTGGCTGCGCTCCGCCGCGCTGGCCCCCGTCGCCGACGGAACCGTGGCCATCGCGCTGAAAGGGAAGTATCGCTCGAGCGCCAGCGGCACCTACGATCCGGCCACCGGGCGCTGCGTGCTCACCTTCGAGGGCCGCGACGTGGTGTTCGAGCGGCTCCGCGGCGAGCCCCGCACGCATACGCTCAACCCCGGCCTCGCCACCGGCATCGAGCTCTACCGCGCCATCGCCGACGCCTTCTGGCGGGGGCTGCGGTAGCGGGGCTTGTCGCGCGGCAGACCGCACGAAACGCCCTCCCCACTTCGCCTCTCATGTAGGGGCCAAGGCGCGGACCTGCGCTAGTGCCGCCTGCTCGGTGCTGGAGTCAGTCGACCACGCGACGGGAACGGCAGGCCCTCGTCGACGAGCGGCCAACCTCGCGAGATCGCGTGAATCGAAACGCGACTCGCGGAAAGCCCAGGCCTCATCCTCCTCGGCGCGCTGCTTCAACCGCTGGAGATCACGCTTCGCGACGCGCGGCACGGCGGCTGCAACCAATCGGTTGCAACAGAGGACACACGCCGCAGATGAGAAACCGCACCCCCCGCAACTTGCTCCTTGGCGCTCTGCTCCCCGTCGCCCTTACCGCCCTCGGAGGCGCGGGCTGCGTGGGTTCTATCGGCGACGGCGAGGGGGAACCGGGCACGGTGGAGGCCTTCACGTACCGTCAGCTCCTGCGCTCGACGAGCGTGCTCGGCTCCGGCGCCGCGATCAACGGCGGGCCGAGCATGGACACCACCGAAGTGGCCGACCTCCAGGTCAACCTGCCGGCCGCGATCGCTCGCGTCAGCACCTGCCACCTCGGCGAGCTGGACGTGCTGCACGTGCTGGTCACGCAGGGGGGCGACAAGACCCCGGTGGTCCTGACCCTCGAGACGGACGAAGGGCACCTGCTCGCCTCCAGGTCGGTGAACGTGGCCGAGCTGCTGCAGAAGGCCCACGGCGCGGAGCCCGGCGCGGTCAAGATCTTCGACCAGCCGCTCGCGGTCCGCGTGCCGGCCGCGCTCGCCGGACGCAGCCAGTTCTACGTGAACCTGTTCCTCTGCGTGGACACGACGCAGGACGGCTCGTGCGCCGACGAGACGGTGAGCCCCCTCGGGGACCTGCCCGACGCCATCGCCGCGCTCGCCGCCAAGACGCGCGTCGCGGCCTTCCGCTCCTTCAAGGCCCAGGTGAACGGTTCGACGCTCGACCTCCAGCCCTCCGACCGCGCCGCCTCCGACGCCACGCAGCCGGAGCAGGTCATGAAGCAGACGCTGAAGAACTTCAACCCGAAGAACCATGGCCTGGCCGGCACGCCGCTCAGCCTGGCGCTCGCCGCGCGCACCGTGAACGTGGAGTGCCAGCCGAAGGTCAAAGTCCGCACCGACGGCTGCTTCGTGGCCGGCACGCGCATCGACCTCGGCGACGGCAAGGTTCTGCCCGTGGAGTACGCCACCCCGGGAATGGAGCTCGCGACCTTCGACGGTCCGCGGCGCCGCGCCGTGCGCGTCGAGGCGGGCCCCGAGCTGGAGTCGGTCATCGCCATCCAGACCGCCGAGGGCCACCGCCTGACGGTGACCCGCGCCCACCCGATGTTCACCGCCGCCGGCCTGAAGCGCGCCTCCGAGCTGACCCTCCGCGACCGCCTCCTCGCCGCCCACGGTGGGTACGCGGCCATCTCGCTCCTGACGCACGAGCGCTACGAGGGGCTCGTCTTCAACTTCGCCCTCGCCGGCGAGACGCCGCGCCAGGGCCAGGCACAGCGCCCGCATCAGATCGTCGCGAACGGCCTGGTGGTCGGAGACCTGGTGCTGCAGCAACGGCTGAGCCAGGAGCGCTCCGCGAAGGCCGCCCGGTAGCGCTCGCACCTCCGCGCGACTGGCAATAGCAGCCAGCGCCAGAAGCCGGTGACGAGTCCAAGACGCCGCGGCTCGAGGCACGCCGCTCGTACCTTCGCCGACTTGCCGCGCGCGTAGGACGTGCCTGCTCGGCACGCAATCTGCAAGTGTGGCCCCAAAAACCCCTTGGATGGAGCACCGACGATGCGCGCTGCAGCGTCATGGATGGTTGGGTGTGTCGCCCTGTGCACGCTGGCTGGTGCGGCCTCGGCAGGGAAGGACGGGTTCATCGTGCAGCCCGGCGACCGCGTCGTCATGCAGACGCTCCGGCGCGTCGCGCGGAAGAATCCCGTGGTGGCCGAGGCTCTGGCGCGTGACGCGGTCCTCGACGTCTATCGCGGCAAGCACGCCACGCAGCCGGGCTACGCGCAGGAGGGGACGCTCCAGCTCGTCGGAGGCACG
The DNA here is from genome assembly GCA_020848905.1 of Deltaproteobacteria bacterium. Taxonomy (NCBI): domain Bacteria; kingdom Pseudomonadati; phylum Myxococcota; class Myxococcia; species Deltaproteobacteria bacterium. The sequence continues at coordinate 67,281 of JADLHG010000043.1, read as the reverse complement.
GTCCGCCTCACGCTGGATTTCCCGACGGGCACGATGGTGCCGCCGCACCGTGTGACGGCGAAGCGGGTTGCGCGCTGGGCGTTCTGGTCTCACCTGCCGATCACGGCCTGGCTCTCCCTCGAGACGCCTCCCACGGCGAAGGAGGTGGAACAGTCGGCAACCCGTCGGGCGGTGGATTTCCTCGTGAAGAACTCGGCCCACCGGGACAGGCAGTGGCTCGGCGCGGAGCTCGCGGGGTACGTGGGCGCGCTTCCCGAGCAACGAGACGCGCTCGACTTCGTCAGGCAGAAGCTGAACGCAACGACCTGGCTCGCCCTCGCGGACCAGGCGGCCGGGGCCAAGCAGGCCTTTCTGGCGCGGCTCCCCGAGGCGGCGGCCGGCGAGTCGCCCGACTGGCTCGTTCGGCTCGGGGCCTTCGTGCTCACGAGAGATCACGGCGCTCCCGCGCGGGGTGCCCCCCAGGATCGCTTCGCGCTCGCCTATACCGAACGCAAGGAGACCCCGACGTGGCTGCGCGGCCTCGCCAAGACGGAGGCCTTCCAGGCCCTCCTGCGCAGCGACGCGAACGCGCGCCAGATCTTTCAGCAGAAGACGTGGACGATGAGGGGCTTCGAGGAGCATGGCCTGGCCGCCTTCGAGACGCTCAAGGTCCTGAAGCGGAATCACGTCCAGCTCCCCTCGGCCCTCGAGGCGCTCGTCGTGGTCGACGAACTGGTCCACAGGTAAGGAGGCTGGCCAGCCTCCTAAGGGACCGCGGCCATCCCGGTGGGGAACGCGCACGGCCTCTCCTTGGGTCTTCCGCTCAGTCTATGACCCGCTTCCCGAGCCGGCGCGATCCGCCGCACGCCGCTCCGCGAGATCTACCGCTCGACGGGTTAACCTGCCCGTGTGAAGGAGGCCAACCATGTCGAAGATCAGTCTCGCTCTCCTGGTCGGCGTCCTTGCCTCCGCCTGCAAGGCGAACGGAAACCCTGGCGCGGACGCCGGCTCCTCCAACACCGACGTGCGACAGGCTCTCTCCGAGGGCTCGCCCGTGTCCGGCGACGGCAGGCCTGGACCCTACGTCACCGCCGACCTCTGGGTCGCGCATCTGTCCAGCAATCACGCGCCGGATGAGAAGCTTCTCGTTCATCTCTGGCCCTCCGGCGGCATTACTGACGCGGACGCCTTCGCGCGTTTCTCCTCGGTAACCACCGTTGCCGCCAGGAACAGCAAGGGTCTCGTCCCGGGCTCGTGGAAGGTCCGCGCGGCACGGAGTGGGCGAGTGGAAGTGGAGTTCAGCGCGGACCCCAGCTTCACCGTGGATCAGGACTACGTCCTCACCGTGCGTAAGGACGGGGTCATCGCGCCGTCGCGAGAGGTCACGCTGTTTCACGTCGGTTCTCTGCCGCGGGTCCGCAGGATCTGCTTTGGCACAGTGCAGGCGGGCGTCGGCTCGAGCATCGATGCCGTGAGCGTCAAGTACTCTGAAGTCGTCCTCGCGTCGACGGTCACTCTGCAAGCGAGTCGCCGAAGCGGCGGAAGCTGGATGCCTCTCGGTGCGCCCGTGCCACAGACGAAGGAGGGTGAAACTCTGGAGTCGCGGTTCGTGCTCGCCGCCTCCCTCGACCCCGGAGTGGCCGTGAAGCTCACGCTCCCTGCAGCGCTCGAGGCCCCGACGGGCAAGAAGCTCGACGGCAAGTACACGGGCCAGAGCGGCTCGGGCCCCCTCGAGGTGGAGCTCCTGCCCGGCAAGTACTTCCGGAAGAACTACGAGAGCGAGTGCTGGGAGCCGCCCCTCGCACTGTGAGCTTCGAGGACCAGGCGGTCGAGGTTGGCACCGCCAGGCTCTCTCCGGCGTACCTCCTGACACAGCGCACTCCCGCCTTGACCCGCTTCGCGCGACCCCTCACGATCAGCTACATGTCTCTCCTCTGGACGCTCCGCAAGTTCGTGGACTCGGTCGAGCACCGTGAAGCGGAGGCCACGCGCCGGCGGGCCTGCGACGGCGCCTGTCGCCAGCGGCACGGAGACGGCGGCGAGGACGGCGAGGCGAGCGCAGCGGCCGAGACGGAGCCGCTCCGCCGCTGCCGGGTCTGCGGGCACAGGTCCCGCGCCGCGTACTGCCCCGAGTGCCTGGCCGACACGATGGTCCCCGATGGGGACAGCGGGAAGCCCTGAGGGCCCGGGGCCGCCCCCTCCCACCTCTGCTACACTTCGAACGCCGAAATTCACCGTACGGCGTGAACCGGAGCCCTGCATGGACGAGCGGCGCAGAGGACGGGCGAGCGTGCCCGAGGCGATTCGCGACGCCGGGGGAGATCGACCGGGCGTGGCCCGCGAGGTGGGCCGCGAAACCGGCGTCCCCGAGGCGCAGGTCCACGGCGTGGCCACGTTCTTCCACCTGCTCGCCGAGCCGGAGGTCCGGCTGCGGATCTGCCAGGGGCTCTCCTGTCAGCTACGGGGCGCGGCGGAGCTCCTCGCGCAGGCGAAGGCCCAGGGACTGCCGGCGGCAGGGTGTTCGTGTCTGGCCGCCTGCGACGCCCCCGTGGCCGCGCTCCGCGACCGCACCCCGCTCGTCGGGCTCGAGGCCGAGGGCCTCGCCGCGGCCGGAGCCGCCCTCGAGGCGCTGCGCTCCGCCGAACCGACACCGCCGGCCCGCCACGCCGACCCCTCGCCCACCGTGTTCGGACTGCACCAGGCCCCACGCCCTTTGGGCGCGGCCTTCGCCCAGGCCCTCGCGCTGGGCCCGGAGCGCGTGTTCGACGCGATCGCCGCCTCGGGGCTCCAGGGTCGTGGCGGCGCGGGCTTTCCCGCCGGCACGAAGTGGCGGGCCGTGGCGAGCCAGCCCGAGCCGGTGCGCTATGTGGTGCTCAACGCGGACGAGGGCGAGCCCGGGACCTTCAAGGACCGCGAGCTCCTCGTGCGTCGTCCGGACCTCGTCGTCGAGGGGCTGGCCATCGCGGCGTCCGCCGTCGGCGCGCGGTCCATCTATTGTTACCTGCGCGGCGAGTTTCGGGCCCCGTGGCAGGCGCTCGCCGCCGCGGTCGCCGAGGCCGAGCGGCGCGCCTGCTACCCGGGGCTGACCTTCGAGCTTCACGCGGGGCACGGGGCGTACATCTGCGGCGAGGAGACGGCCCTCCTCGAGGCGCTCGAGGGGAAGCGGGGGATGCCGCGCCTCAAGCCCCCGTATCCGACGGAGCGCGGGCTCTTCGGCAAGCCGACTCTCGTGCACAACGTGGAAACGATCGCCTGCGTGCCGGCGATCCTCGAGCGCGGGCCCGCGTGGTTCTCCGCCCTCGGTCGCACGGGGGCCGGCACGAAGCTCTACTGCGTCTCCGGGCACGTCGCGTATCCGGGCGTCTACGAGCTGCCGCTCGGCGTCTGCCTCGACGAGCTCGTGGCCGCGGCCGGCGGCTACGTCGGCGAGCTGCGCGCCTTCTCGCCGGGTGGAGCGAGCTCCGGCTTCCTTCCCGCACACGAACGCACGCGGCCGCTCGACTTCGCAGCGCTCGCGCAGGCGGGGTCGATGCTCGGCTCGGCGGGGGTCGTGGTCCTGAACGACACCGTCGACCTCGTCTGGGCCGCCCGCCAGCAGCTCGCCTTCTTCGAGGAGGAGAGCTGCGGGCAGTGCGCCCCGTGCCGCATCGGCACCCGCTTCCTGCGCGAGGCGGTGGACCGCTTCCTCGAGGCGCGAACGAACGATCCGCCGCGTGCCCGCGACGCGCTCGCGCAGCTCGGCGAGGTGGCCTGGGAGATGGGCGAGGCCTCGATCTGCGGCCTCGGCCAGACGGCCGCCTTGCCCCTGACTTCGATCCTGGCGCACTTTCCCGAGGAGCTCGCCACGCCATGAGCCACCCCGACGACCCGACCAAGACCCTGCTGCTCGACGGTGAACGCGTCGCCTTCGCCCCGGGAGAGACGCTGCTCGAGGTGGCCCGGCGCGCGGGACGCGAGATCCCCACGCTCTGCCACGACCCGCGCCTCGCCCCGGCCGGCGCCTGCCGGAGCTGCCTGGTAGAGGTCGCCGGCCAGCGGCGCCTCGCCCCGTCGTGCGCCACCCCGGCCAGCTCGGGCCTCGAGGTGCAGACCGCCAGCGAGCGGGTGCTGCGTCACCGCCGGGCCCTCTTCGCGCTCTACCTCGCCGATCACCCCGCGGCCGGCGAGACCGACCGCGTCCTTTCGCCGAGCGAAGTCCACACCTGGGCCGCCGCGACGGCCGCACCGACCGACTGGCCGCGGCTCGCACCCCAGCGCGCGGGCCGCGACGGGGATCGCAACCCCTACATCCGCTTTCGCCCCGAGCTCTGCATCCTCTGCGCCCGCTGCACGCGCTACTGCGAGGAGGTCGAAGGCGTCAGCGCGATCACCCTCGCCGGCCGCGGCTCGCACACCACCATCGCCACCGCCGACAATGTCTCGCTCCTCGACTCGAGCTGCGAGCTCTGCGGCGGCTGCATCGACGTCTGTCCGACGGGAGCCATGGCCGAGAAGCTCCCGCTCGCCTACGGCCCGCCGGTCGGAAAGCTCGAGCAGGTGCGCACCACCTGCAACTACTGCGGGGTCGGCTGCCAGCTCGACCTCGAGGTGGACCGCGGCGGCCACGACGGCCGGGGCAAGGTCCTCCGCGTCCTCTCTCCGCCCCCCGGCACCACGACCAACGACGGCAACCTGTGCGTGAAGGGGCGCTTCGCCTACGACTTCATCGACCATCCCGATCGTCTCACGACCCCGCTCGTGCGCGCGGAGGACGGCACGCTCCGCGAGGCGAGCTGGGACGAGGCGCTCCGGCGCGCGGCCGACGGACTTCTCGGCGTGAAGGCCCGCCACGGCGCCGACAGCCTCGGGATCGTCTCGTCGTCGCGCTGCACGGGCGAGGAGAACTACCTCGCGCAGAAGCTCGCACGAGCCGTGCTGGGCACGAACAACATCCACCAATGCGCGGCCACCTGACACGCCCCCACGGTGGCCGGTCTGGTCACCACGTTCGGCGCCGGCGCGATGACGAACTCCATCGGTGAGATTCGAGACGCCGACTTCCTGTTCGTGATCGGCAGCAACACCACCGAGGCGCATCCCATCATCGCGATGGAGATGAAGCGCGCGGTTCGACGCGGGGCCACGCTCGTCGTCGCGGACCCCCGGGCCGTCTGGCTCACGACCGTCGCCACGCGCCACCTGCAGCTCCGCCCGGGCACCGACGTCTGGCTGCTGAACGCCCTGGCCCACGTGATCGTGACCGAAGGCCTGACCGACGCGCGCTTCATCGCCGAGCAGACGGAGGGCTTCGCCGCCGTGCGCGAGGCCGTCGCGCGCTACACGCCGGAGGAGGCCGAGACGGTCACCGGCGTGCCGGCCGAGGCCATTCGCCAGACCGCCCGCGAGTACGCCACCACGGCCCGCGCCGGCATCTACTACACGCTCGGCATCACCGAGCACACGCACGGCACCGACAACGTCTACGCGCTGGCGAACCTGGTGCTGATGACCGGCCACCTGGGCAGGCCCTCCGCCGGGATGAATCCGCTGCGCGGCCAGAACAACGTGCAGGGCGCGAACGACGCCGGCGCCACGCCCGTCTTCTACCCCGGCTACCAGCGCGCGGACGACCCCTCCACGCGCGCCGCGTTCGAGGCCGCCTGGGGCTGCGCGCTCCCCACGACGCGCGGCTTGAACCTGAACGAGATGATGAAGGAGGTCGGCGGGAAAATTCGCGGACTGTTCGTGATGGGCGAGGACCTCGTGCTGTCGGAGCCCAACGTCTCGCGCCTCGAGGAGGGGCTGAACCGGGTCGAGTTCCTCGTGCTGCAGGACATCTTCCTCAACGAGACGGCCCGCTTCGCCGACGTGATCCTGCCCGCCACCTGCTTCGCCGAGAAGGACGGCGTCTTCACCAACACCGAGCGGCGCGTGCAGCGCGTGCGCAAGGCCGTGGAGCCACCCGGCCAGGCGCGCGAGGACTGGCAGATCCTCGTAGCCCTCGCGAACCACCTCGGGGCGGCATGGAGCTACGCCAGCGCCGAAGCGGTCTACGCCGAGCTGGCCGCGAGCGCGACGCGCTTCGCCGGCATCAGCCACGCGCGCCTCGACCGCGAAGGGGGCCTGCAGTGGCCCTGCCCCACCCCCGAGCACCCGGGGACCCGCTTCCTGCACGAGGGGGGCATCGCCCGCGGCAAGGGCCAGTTCATGGCGGTCGAATACCGGCCCTCCGCGGAGCCGGCCGACCACCAGTACCCGCTCGTCCTCTCCACCGGGCGCACGCTCTACCACTACAACGCCGCCACGCAGACCCGCCGCGCGGTAGGGCTCCGCGTGAAGCAGCCCGAGGCCTTCGTGGAGCTACACCCCGCGGACGCGGCCTCTCGCGGCATCGCGGCCGGAGCCCTGGTCGAGGTGCGCTCCCGTCGCGGACGCGTGGAGGTGCGGGCCCTCCTCTCGCGCCAGGTGCGCCGCGGCTGCGTGTGGATGCCGCTCCACTTCGCCGAGGCCCGCGCGAACCTGCTCACGGTGGACGACGGCGATTCGATCACCGGCACCGCCGAGTACAAGGTGTGCGCGGTCGAGGTGCACCCCGTGCACGGCGCCCCCGAGGACGCCTCGCGCTTTCCGGGGTCGTACTACGTCGCGGACCCGCTTCCGGCCGCGAAACCCGGTGGAGCCGGACATGGCGCGCGATAGCCGCGGCGACGTCCACGCTCCCCTCGCAGCGCACGCCCCAGCGCGCGACGGCCACGAGGCCGCGGCTCCGGTGGGGCGCCGCTCGCTCGAGGTGGGCATCCTCCACTACCGGCCGGGGGCCCCCGTCACGCGCGAACGCCGGCAGGTCCTCGCCGAGGCGCCGCTGCTCATCCAGGTGGCCGGGGGCGAGAGCTACACGGTGATGCGCACCCCGGGCGAGGACCGCGAACTCGCGCTCGGGTTCCTCTTCGCCGAGGGGATCGTGCGCTCCCTCGCCGACGTGCGACGCATCTCGCCCGGCTGCGACGGAGGAAACACCGTCACGGTCGAGCTCGCGGCGCCGCCCACGCGGGTCGTCCGCCGCAACCTGGTCGTGAGCTCCGCGTGCGGCCTCTGCGGCCGGGCCGACCTGGACGCGCTCCTCGCCGAGCTGGAGTCCTCGCCGCGCGCCCCCGCGATCGCGCTCGACCGGCTCTTCGCCCTGCCGGCGCGACTGCGAAAGCGACAGACCCTCTTCCGGCTCACGGGAGGCAGCCACGCCGCGGGCCTCTTCGACGCGCGCGGAGAGCTGCTCGTGGTGGGCGAGGACCTGGGCCGCCACAGCGCGCTCGACAAGGTGATCGGGCGAGCGCTCGCCGAGGCCCTGCCGCTCGCCGAGCTCGGCGTGATCCTGAGCGGCCGGGCGAGCCTCGAGATGGTGGTGAAGGCCGCGCGCGCACGCCTCGGGCTGGTCGTCGCCGTCAGCGCACCCTCGGAGGCCGCCGTGACCACCGCCCGGCGGCTCGGCATCAGCCTCTGCGGCTTCGCCCGCGGAGACGAGCTCGCGGTCTACACGCACGACCGCTGGGAGGGCCTAGAGGCGAGCGACGCCGTCCCGCTCCCCGGCCCGCGCTGAGCCGCGCGACGAAGCCCGACGGGATGGGTCGCGGCGAGAGCGTCTACTTCGCGGTCGGGGACAGCTTCGCCACCACCGTGCGCAGCGAGGAGACGATGTCGTCCTCGGTGCAACCCCCCTCGCTCGTGGCGCCGCCTTCGCTCACCGACCGCTTGAGGTCGTAGATCACCGAGGTGACCGTGCAGCGAGAGCCGAGCCGCATGACCTGCGACGAGAGCGACTTCTGCGCGGCGATCTCGCGCCCGATCTCGATCTGGCACGACTGCTCGTAGCAGGCCTTGTAGGAGTCCTTCTTCTGGTCACGCAGTCGCTGCTTGAGCTGATCCCGCGGGACCACCTGATAGCGCCCCGTCGCGGCGAGCTGCGTGGCGATGTAGTCGCCAAAGCGCACGCGCGTCTCGTCGGCCAGCCCTGCCCCGCGATCCTCCACATCGAAGACCGCCACGATCGGACGTTCGCTCGCCGGTCGACGCACGAGCACCGCAGGCCCCGGCGTCCTCACGCCCCACCCGCCTTGACCGACGCCGGCGATCCCCGCCCCCGGCCCGGCCCCCGGCCAGCCCGCCACCATGGGCGTGGGCGCCGGTCCGATGCGGTCCCACTGCGCGCTGAGCTCGAGATCCTTGTGCAGGTGTCCCATCCGGCGGGTCACGCAGCCGAGCGTCACGACGAGTCCCACCACCGCGACCGTCACGCGCGCGACGAGCACCTTCCGCCTCGAGGCTTCGCGATCAGCTGCCATAGTTGCGCACCAGCTCCTCGAGAGAGAGCGCGACCCGACGAAAGCAGTCGTTCGAGACGATCGCCACCTGCTCCGCCTCGTCGTAGAAGCCCGAGATGGGGAGCGGCAGGATCGGCAGGAAGAAGCCGAGCCAGAGCAGGCGCGCCTGATACTCGCTGCGCGCCATGAAGCGGCGCCGGTACCTGTCCCCGCGCTTCGGCATCACGGCCTCGATCGTGACGTCGGCCACCGCGCCCACCTTCACCTTGCTGTACCCCACGAAGGCCACGGCCGTGGTCCACCAGGCTTTCTCGTAGCCGAGGTCGAACTGATTGACGTGCGCGTCCACGATCACGACCCCCGGCGCCACGGTCTCCGTGAGCCGGAAGCCCACCTGGCGCAGCTCGGCCGAGAGGCTCTCCTTCACGTAGTCCCGGATCTCCCGGCGATACCTGTCGGGGTGCAGCCGCCGCGGATAGATCGTGAACTCGTCGGGGGCGTTCCAGACGTTCAGCTTCACCGTGAAGCGCGCAGCGCCGGGCTGCGGCATCGCCGTCGGAACGTAGGCCTTGAACTGCTTGAAGTTCGAGCACCCGACGAGGGCGAGGCCCGCGAGCAGGAGCAGCGTGGCCCCCTCGCGAGCTCGTACCCCCTCCGTTCTCGCACGTCCTCGCGTGGTCATGGATGTCCCTGCCGACCGCTACCTTCGCCCGGAACCGCTACTTCGACTTGAGATACCCCTCGATCGCTCCGCCGAGCTTGCGCTGCTCGGTCCCGTCCACGAAGCCCCATCGTCCGCGGAGCACGCCCTCCCGATCCCCGAGAAAGAGCGCCGGCAACGTCACGCCCTTCGGCCCCTTGACGTACTTGCCCGCGGCCACGCCGTACGGGTCCTCGAGCACGGTGAAGGGGACGGGGTTGCGCTGCAGGAACTCGGCGAGCTTCTCGGCGCCGTCGTCGTCCTCGTGCAGCGCCACCATGATCACCTTGAGCCCCCGCTGCCCATACTTCTTATGCAGCTCGACGAGCTTCGGCAATGACGCGACGCACGGTTTGCAGTCGGTACGAAAGAAGTCCAGCAGCACGACGTGCTTGGGCCGACGCGGATCCGCCGGGCCCGGGTAGGCCAGGTGCGAAACGCTGACCAGCGCGCCCTCCCGATCGCGGAGCGCGAAATCGGGCAAGGGCTTGCCGACCTCGGGGGCCGCGCTCGCGGCGCGGGGCAGCAGACTGGCCGACGCGAGGACGAACGCGGAGAGAATTTGGCGAGTTGCGATGGACATGCGGTCTCCGACTCCGGGTTCATCCTAGCCGCTGCCGCCGGCTCTGTCACGGTTCGGCGTGATGTGGGATACAGAAATTCCGGTGGTGCGCGGCGTGCAGCGGATGGGCTTCCCGACCTACTACGGCAGAGCGAAGGAGGCGAGGTTCGACGGCCCGTCGGCGATCCCGATCAGGCGGTAGAGCTTGCGGTCGGGACCCACCTGCAGGATCCCCTCGCTGGCCGGGTCGGCGGGTACGCCGGACGGCAGCACGAGCGGCGAGCCGTCCTCGGCCAGCCGCACGAGCTTGGGGGTCGCCCGCACCTCCAGGTACCAGTCTCCCGAGCTCCGGTCCTGCGTGATGCTGAAGACCGTCCCCTTGTACGAACGCACCAGCGTCAGCGTGTCCGCCACGGGGTTGTAGCGATAGAGCCGACCCTCGGTGGCGCTCACGTAGGTCCCGACCATCACCGACCCGTCGCGACCCGCCGCGAGGCCGAGTATCTGCTCGCCCTGGATGATCTTCACCACCCGCCAGGTGGGCTCCTTGCCGCCCTCGGGGAGCGTGAACTGCGCCAGGCGGCCGAAGGGGCTCGCGTCGCAGCAGTTGGCGCGGGACGGCGCGCAGAACACGCCCGGATGGGCCGGGTCGCACGCGTCGCAGGTGGCCGCCGCCGAACAGGTGTCGGGTTTGAAGTTGCCCACGAAGTAGGTATTGCCGGGGCCCACGGCCAGGCCGTTCGGCGTGCTGACCCCGAAGCCGTTGAAGTGCACCGAGGTGTCGGCAAGGCCGGCCTTCAGGAAGGGCTCGTTCATGAAGCCCGGGCAGTTCGTCTGCCCCGCGCAGCCGCAACCTGGGTCGGTGGGCTTGCAGGTGTGAAGCAGCGTGAGGCCGTTTTTCGCCTGGCAGCTGCACGTCGGGCAGCAGGCGTAGGTCACCACCACGCGCCGCTTGGCCGGGTCGGGATCGACCAGCGCGAAGCCCATGTTCTGGTTCGCGTTGCCGAGGAACTTGCTCACCGCCTGGCCGAGCTGCCCGGGCACGAGCATCGTGTAGTCCGTGCCGCTGATCATGGACGTCAGGTAGGCGTTGCAGCTCGGGTCGAAGTCGATGTCCCAGATGGCCTGCAGGTGGGGCGCGATGGCCGTGGTCTGCACGGTGCAGCTCGCGCACACCCCTTCGTCCACGAGCCCGTCGCAGTCGTTGTCGAAGCCGTCGCAGCTCTTTTCCACCGCCTCGTAGCCCGGGCCGCTGCAGGTCCAGTTGCCCCCGACGCACCGCGGGGGCTGGAGCGCGCAAACCCCCTTGCTGCAGAGGCCGGGAGGGGCCGCGCCCAGGCAACCGGCGTCGTTACGGGGACCCTGGTCCGCCGCGCCCCGGTCGCCAGCACCCCGGTCGGCAGCGCCCCGGTCGCCCGCCCCGTCCGGTTTCGGGGTCACCCCGTCCCGACCGGGCGCGCCGTCGGTGCCGCCCCCGCGATCCATCGTCGCGTTCGCGTCGGCGGTCATCCCGTCGCGGGCCACGCTTCCGTCCGACGTGGCGCTCGGGGTGCTCGAGCACGCGCCGACGAGCCCCACGGCCAGCACCATCACCACCAGCGCGCCGCGCGGCGCGCGACGCAAGCCAACCCTCGTCATAGGCTTCCTCCGTCGACAGATAGCTTAGCTAAGGGGCAATACGATATCACCCGGCGAGGGCCGGAGCCACTGCCGCAGGAGAACGTCGCTTGGTGCAGAGGAGGGGGGAGGAGAAAGGAGCTACTTGCAGGTCTTCGAGCCCGACTTGCCGCCGCACGAGCCGGAGCAGCACTGGCTACCCGCGGTGCAGCTCGTCCCCTTGGCCTGGCAGACGGGCGTGACGCAGGTCGAGCAGCCGCAGGGATCGGCCGACGGCGAGCAGACCTTACCCACCGCGCAGTCCGCGTTCGTCGTGCAGGCTCCCGTGCAGGTGGCGTAGCCGTTCGTCGTCATCGCCGCCGAGGTGGACCCGATGTCCAGCTTGCCGTAGCCCCAGTCGTTGTTCACGGGCTTAGTGGTACCGACGACGCCGTCGGTGTCGGTGAAGGCGCTGTTCGGCGAGTTGCGGACCGTATCGGTGGCGTCGTCGTGACGCGCGCTCGCGAGGAAGAGCTTCCGCAGGCAAGCGTCGGTGAGGTCGCGCTTCTGATCGAGGAGCACCGCGATGGCCCCCGTCGCGTTCGGCGTGGCCATGCTGGTCCCCTGCAGGATGTTCGCCTCGAGCCCGGGGAGCACCCGGTTGGAGCCGAAGTGGTACGGCCCGCCGGCGGACATGGCGACGCACTTGTTCGGCCACTGGTGCTGCCGCACGAAGTGCGAGTAGGTGGAAGCGATGCCTACGCCCGGCGCCGCGATCTCCGGCTTCAGCACGCCATCGCGCCGCGGACCGCGTCCCGAGAAGTAGGCCAGCTCGCCGAGCTCGAAGACCTCGTAGTAGCCGAGCTCACCCGCGCTGTAGGCCTGCTCCGTCGAGGAGACCGCCGTGCACTGCGCGCCGTAGGCGTAGGTCCAGCTCTGCCGCGTCTGGTAGGCCGCCACGGCGATGACCTTGTTCGCCGAGGCCGGCGTGCCGATGGTCATCTTGTTGTCGGACTCGCGACCGCCGAAGCGCGGTGTCTTGTTGATCTCGGTCCGGGGCTCGGCCTTCCAGCCGGCGGTCACGCTGTCGCTCGCGCCGTACCAGGCGTGATAGGTGCCGGCGCAGGTGCTGGTGCTGGTTGCGGGCTCGAGCCGGATGGTCCACGTCCCCGCCGCGGGCTTCGTACCGTAGTAGTCCGAGATCTCCACGTACACCTCGTGGTCGGGGGTCGTGGTGCCCGAACCGAGCTGGTCGCCGCCGTTCCCGACGAGGATCGCGCCCTGGGTCGTGTTGAACCCGCTGTACGCGCTGCCGGTGACCCAGGTGTTGCGGTAGGCGCCCGCGGTGCTCGGCGGATAGACGCTGCCGTTAGGCGCGGTGACGCGCACGCGGCACTTGTTGCCGCTCTTGTACCAGATATCGAAGAAGCCGTAGTCGCTCGCCGACGGCGCGTAGCTCGGGAAGCGGAAGGTGATGTTGTCCGCGTTCATCGCGCCGCTGCCGTGAAGCGCATAGCCCCAGGTGAGCTTCGTCGACCAGTTGTTCGCGCCCGGATTGCCGGCCGCCACGGCCACCACCTTGCCCGGGCCCGTGAGCGCGTCGATGCCCCGCTCCTCGAGGCTCGTGCCGTCGCGCACGCCGTAGTCCGAGCCGAGGCTCATATTGATCACCGCCGGTTTGCCGAGCGCGGCGGCCCGCTGGAAGATGTAGTTCACGCCGTCGATGATCGACGCGTCGGAGTTCCGCCCTCCGTCGAAGTCGAACTTCACGATCACGAGCTCCGCGTCGGGCGCCCCGCCCATCTTGCCGCTGCCGCTGCCATCACCGGCCGCGGAGCCCGCCACGTGCGAGCCGTGCCCGTCCTCGTCGCGCGCGGCAGCCCGAATCGGGTAGCCGGGGGCGGTCGCACCAAATTCGTTCGTCAGCTCGCTCCAGCTATTGTCGTAGTTCTGGAGCGCGTCGTTGATCACTGCGCGCGTGTACTCGTGGCCGTAGGTGAACCCCGTCGGCGGGTTGCCGTCTGCCGTATCCGACTGGTCCCAGTAGTAGGCCACCCGCGTCTCGGGAGTGCAACCCACGCACTCCGTCGCGTCCTTGATGAAGTCCTTGTGCGTCCAGTCGATGCCGGTGTCGATGACGCCGACCACCACGCCCGCCCCACGATACGACCGCGGGTTGTTCATCCCCGCCTGCGTCCCCGCGGGCGTGGCGAAGAGGTCGTTCGACTTGTCGTTCATCGCCTTCATCGCGCGCGAGGCTTCGATGCGCGTCACCTCGGAGAGTGCGGCGATGGCCTGCACGCGCGAGAGCGGGGTCGTCGCGGTGATGATCCCGTCGTTGGTCACCGTGCGTACCGTCACGCCGAGCGCCTGCAGCTTGCTCACCGCGCTCGGGTCGGCCTGGATCAGCACGTCGATCAGGGCCTCCTGCTTCCCGTTCACCCGGCCCGAGCGCAGCTGCACGAGCTTGCGCGGGAAGGCCCGATGCGCGTTCGCCGCCGTCACGCCGCGGCCCGCGATGGCTTGCAGGATCACGTCGGCCTTCTCGAGCCCCGTGAGCCCCGCCCGCCACGTCCCGACGGCGCCGCCCGTGTTCTCGTCGTTCCCACAGGCCCCGAGCCCGAAGGCCAGGACCACCGCCAGAACTCCGCTCGCGCTTCGCAGATGCCCGCGCCGCATGCAACCCTCCACTACGTGTAGAGAAACCCTCGCCAACGTGAGCCGCGATCCTACGCGCGACTCCACCTGCACACTAGGTCGCACAACGTAAGAGGAATGACAACGGGTCTTTTTTTTGCACAACATTACATCGTGTTAGTGTGAATCTGAGGGCTGTGACTCATTGCAGCATGTTCGCCGTCATAGAGTAATTTGGATTACACTTGGCCGTCCGCCGCGCCTCCGGCCCGACCGTGAAGAGGTGCGGACCGCAACGGACGGACCGCGAAGTACCCATCCCTGGACCTGGTCGCGCGCTGAACACCGGAGCTCGGATGGCGTCCGCGGCGCCGCTTCGGATCCCGAAGGCCCCGGGCCGGCTCGCTCCGCACGGCTCTCCATGGTCACGAGGAGTTGAGGATGCGGGGCCCGGGCACGGCAGTTGCCCTTCGCCCCTGCGTGCACGACGCGGGCGGGAGAGCGCAGATGCGCGGCGCCGCTGGTTGGCGTGGTGCGGCTCTATCTACCTCCGGGAGGACACCATGAAAGCGTTTGCTCGTTCGTTGTCTCTGGCCGTGCTCGGCGGCGTGCTCTTCGCCGCGGCGCCGGTGCGCGCCGACATCCCCATGCCGTACCGCGCCGACCGCCAGACGGCGAAGTCGATGAAGAGCATGATCGCGGCCAGCCTGAACCGGCAGTACAACCCGACCAAGGCCTTCACCACCCGCAGCATCCGGCTCGGCGACCTGTGGAGCCACGGCGGGCTGCGCCCGACCGACCAGGGCCGCACCATCACGGCCGACTTCCGCGCGACCAAGCGCATGGTGCAGCTGGCGCACAGCCGGAAGCAGATCGGTCCCTTCCAGGGGATCGCCTCCTTCCTCGAGGGCGGCTTCGCGGGCGGCCTGGTCCTGCAGCAGGTCAACGCCTGGAAGTACGTGCGCCCCGAGCCGGCCCAGCCCCCGGCGCCCGCCCCGATCCCGGGCCCGATCGGCGGTCAGCCGCACAATCCTCCGCAGCCTCCGGCGCACCGCTAGCAGGCAAGTGCACGGCCCGGCGGAGTGCGTCGGGCCCGAAGCGCGCGGCGATCTGATCCAGCACCGCGCCGAGTCCCACGCGGTCGGCGACCTGCTGCGCCGCACCCTCCCCGTCGAGCAAGCCGAGCTGCACCGCCCCCGGCTCGGTCACGAAGCCCGACAGACTCACCCCCGTCAGGCGCACGCCTCTTCGCTCCAGCTCCGGAACCCGCGCGAGGAGCGCGCACGCCACCCGGCCCACCGTGCTGCCGTCGTCCGTCGCCTCCTTCAGCGAGGCGCGGCGACTCAGCCGCCGGTGGTCGGCGTACTTGATCTTCAGCGTGACCACGCGCGTCCGGAGCCCGAGGGCCCGTAGGCGCGCTGCGGCCCGGTCGGCCTGATCCAGCAGGTGCGCGCGGAGTCGCTCCCGGTCGAAGCAGTCCTCGTCGAAGGTGTCCTCGTGGCCCACCGAGACCGCCTCGCGGTCGGGGACCACGTCGCGGTCGTCGAGCCCCCGCGCCAGCCGCAGCAGATGCACCGCGCGCGCCTCGCCGATCGCGCGCGCCAGGGTCCGCTCGTCGAGACGCGCGAGCTCCCCGATCGTCCGCAGCGCCAGCGCCGACAGCGCCTCCTCGGTGCGCGGCCCCACCCCCCAGAGCCGCGAGATCGGCAGCGGTCCGAGGAACGTCGCCACCTCCTCCTCGGCCACCACGAGCAGGCCGTCGGGCTTGGAGAGGTCGCTCGCGATCTTGGCCAGAAACTTCGTCGGCGCCACACCCACGGAGACGACGAGGGCGAGCTCGTCGCGTACCGCCTGCTTGATCCCCCGCGCGATGGCCGGCCCCTCGCCGAGCAACCGCTCCGCCCCCGTCACGTCCAGGAACGCCTCGTCGAGCGAAAGGCCCTCCACGAGCGGCGAGTAGCGCCCCAGGATGCCGAAGAATTGCCGCGACACGGCCGCGTAGTGGGACATGCGCGGCGCGAGCACCACCGCCTCGGGGCAGAGCCTCACCGCCCGGGCCATCGGGATCGCCGAGCGCACGCCGAAGGGGCGCGCCTCGTAGGACGCGGCGCAGACCACGCCCCGGCGGACCGACCCGCCGACGATCACGGGGCGGCCGCGCAGCTCGGGGCGATCCCGTTGCTCGACGGAGGCGTAGAAGGCGTCGAGGTCGCAGTGCAGGATAACGCGCGGCACGAGGGACTCCCGCACCGCACTCTACCGCACGCGCGGGCGGCTGTGACGTCGCGCCGGCGCGTCAGTTCTCCTTCGCCCCTTCCGCGATCCACTGCCGGAGCACCGCGTGGTCCGGATCCCCAACCTTCCAGTGCTGCCCGCCGCCGTGCTTGCCGCCCGTCATGGGCTTGGCGAGGAGCAGGCTCGCGTCGGGCGTCACGGTGTTCACCACGTCGGCGAGCCCCTTCGCCGAGAGGGCGTCCTTCTGGTAGCCGGACAGGTCCAGACCCGCGCTGAAGTCGAAGTTCTCAGTGCCGTAGGCCACGTTCGGCTTGGTCGAACCCGGTACGTGGCAGGCCTTGCACCGGTTCTTCAGCACGGGCAAGACGTGCTGGCGGAAGCTCACCCCCGTCTTCGGGAAGCTGGCCAGCGACCCGTAGCTCACGGGAGCCACGGGTCCACGCGTGCCCGTCGGCGCGTGGTGCATGTTGCAGGACATCCGCGGCGCCCCCATCCCCCCCACGGGCGCGAGGGTGACCATGGTCCGCACCACGTGGCCGCCCTGGTGAACCCAGGCCTTGTAGCGCCAGTTGGCGGGGCTCTTCGGGTCGCCCCCGAGCCGCGGGTCGGCGGCGACGGGTTCGTAGGTGAAGAAGTTCCCCGCCGCGTTGCTGGTCATGCTGATCACCTTGCCGGTCACGTCCCGCAGCACGACCTCGGCGCCGGCCAGAGGCTCTCGTCCGGCCTTGTCCTTGTAGAGCGTCCCCCCGACGGTGAAGACGAACTTCCCCGCGCTCCGCCCCTCCAGGTGGCAGATGCCGCAGTCCGCCCCGGGGAAGTGGAGCGCGTTCTTCGGGTCCCCGGTGACCTTACCGTTGTCCTTGCCCGGGGCGTGCCCCGTCGGGAGCGCGGCCCACTTCTGCCCGGCGGGGGTGAAGGGTGCGGGCTCCTCCCCGCGCGAGAGACCGACGGTCAGCGCGAGGCTGCCGGCGCACGCGCTGATTAGTATTAGAGTTCTTTTTCGCATTGTTCGCTTCCTTCCGCGGGTCCCGCCGGGTCAGGGGGTCTGCAGGCGCTGCGCCTGGCCGCTCTTGAGGGTGAAAACGAACGCTCCTCCTTTTTCCTGCTCGAGCCGGGGCGCGCCGAGCACCACGCTCCCCGCCGGCCCTGCCGCCACCGTCCCGCCCAGCTCGCCGCTCGGCGTGTCGGCCACGAGGGTCCGGACCGCGGAGCTGGCCCCGACCTCGCCGCCCCCCTTTCCGAGCAGCTCCTCGGTGTGGAAGAGGTAGCCCTTGCCGGCCACGGGCGAGGTTCCGCCCTGGCCCCCCGCGGCCCAGCGCGCCCCGACCACGAGGTCCGGCGCACCGCCGCCGTTCACGTCCGGCACCAGCGCCACGCTCGCGCCGAACTGGCTCGCATCGGCCTCGCCCACGAGCTTGACCAGGCGCGTCGCCGGGTCGCTCTCCAGGATGTCGGTGGGCAGCTTCTTCGCGCCCCTGAACAGGTAGACACATCCTCGGTTGGTGAAGAGGTCGGGCACCGTGCGCGAGGGATTGGCCACGACGAGATCCCCCACGCCGTCGCCGTCCAGGTCCCCGGCCACCGCCAGCGCGTTGCCGAAGCCCGAGCCGGTGTGTCCCGTGGCCGTGAGCGGCCGGCCGTGAATTTCGCTATCGGCTTCGGGGGTGCTCGCGAGGTGCTGCTGCAGATCTTTTCGCCCGAGGAAGACCAGCACCGAGTGGCCTGTCCCGACGAGGAGCTCCGAGAGGCCGTCGGCCGTGAGGTCCCCGACGGCGAGCGCCGCGGCCCCGATGGCCCCCTGCTGGGCGCTCCCCCCGAGCTTCACGTCGGCGGCGTCGGTGAGAGCCTTGCCGCTCCGGTAGAGGTACACCGCACCGCTGTAGAGCTGGTAACCACGCGCCAGCGGCGCCGCGACGACGAGCTCGCTCCTGCCGTCCCCGTCCAGATCTCCGCCGGCGACCGACGAGCCGAACCGGTCGAGCGCGACCTCGCCCGACAGCTTCGCCAGGCGCGTGGGTGGAAGCTGGCCCCCTCGGTAGACGTAGACCGCGCCGGAGAGGGGCATCCTCCCCGTCGCGTGGAGCGCCGAAACGGCGAGCTCCGGCTTTCCATCCCCGTCCACGTCCCCGACCGCCGCCACGCGGGCCCCGAAGCTGTCACCCTCCGTCTCTCCGAGGAGCTTCGCCGCCGGAGTCGACCCGAAACCGCTCGCCGAGCCGCGATAGATGAGGACCGCGCCCGCGCGGGCTCCCTCGCTCGAGGAGGGCGCCCCCACCACGAGGTCGAGGTGTCCGTCGCCGTCGAGGTCGAGAACGGCAGCCGAGGTACCGAGCTCGCCCGGCACGAAGGGGGGCGGCGGCCCCGCGTCGGCTCGCGTCGCGTCACCTGTCCCGCGGTCGACGCTCCCGGCCTCGAGGGGGCTCCGTCCATCGGGGATCGCCGCGTCCCGCGCGAGAGCCACGTCGGCCGTAGCCCCCGCGTCGGCGCTTCCCCCTCCGCTCGGCGAGCACGCCAATCCGGCCCAGGCGTACCCGAGCACGAGCCATTTGCAGGTCGCTCTTCCTCTCATGACGCACGTCTCCTGTTCGGGCGGCGGCTCGCGCCCGCGGTCAACTCACTGGAGGAGTCTTCTAGGCGTGCGCGACGCGCCCGCCCGTCATCGTCTCGCTTGCCTGTATCAAGGTCCGCGCGTGCGCGGCACTAGGCAAAGTGCCGCATCGGGCAAGTTGTCGCAGCCACCCGCGGGTCGGGACGCATCGCGAGCGCTACCGAGAGGGCTCGCGCAGGCTCTGCAGAAGCTCCGCGCTGGGCGCGGCGTTGAAGCGATCGATCATCGCGGCGAGCCGCATACCATCGAGGGCCCGCTGCGAACCCTCGGTGTCGTGCCCCTCGTCCTCCCAGCCGATGAAGAGGCCCGCCGCGGGCATCCGCTCCGCCCGCTCGCGCAGGATGGCCTCGAGCGCCTCGACGAGGGTGGGGAGCGCGCACCGGGGATGGTCGGGAAAGGCCGCCCGGCCGCGCCCGCTCGGATAGTAGGGGTGGAGGTTCAGGTCCACAGAGAGCCCGCGCGCGCCCCCCTCGGCGAAGGCAAAGCGCGCGGTGGCCGCCGCATCCTCGGCCGCCGAGGCCGCGTCCGTTCCGGGACCGGCCACGACCAGGTTCACGTCCAGGCCGACGCGCCCGCCGCCCACGCGCTCGGCCGCGCGAGCCACCTCGTCGAAGGCCCGGAGCACCGCGCGCCGGGGCATACGCTTGCGCAGGAGTCCGTCGCGCCGGTGGTCGTCACTCGTCTCGAGCCCCAGGATCGGACGCACCGCGATCGCGTCTCCTGCCCGCTCCGCGAGCGCCACGAGCCGGTCGCCGCGCACGAAGGCCTCCCGCGAGTCGAGCGAGAGCGCGCGCAACGCGGGAAGCGTTCGCGCCCAGACGAAGAGCTCGTCCAGGAACTCGGCGGGCAGCTCGCGCGGGTTCAGGACCGACCCCGAGTCGTAGACCACGAGGTGCGCGAGCTCGGGCAGGAGCGTCGCGTAGTGCCCGTGAAACCAGCGCAGCCGGGCGCGGTTCTCCTCGAGCGTGAAGGCCCGTCCCTCCCCGGCGCCGATGTCGCAGTGCAGACAGCCGCCCGCGCGGAAATAGGGGCAGAGGCCGTCCGGCGCCTGGTTGCCGAAGACCAGGGCCAGGCGCGCGCCGTAGCGATCCACGGCCGGCGAGAAGAGCAGCTCGTCCGCGGGCACACCGAGGCGCCGCATTTCAGGGGCGCCGCCGCACGAGGCGGTCTCCGATCACGAGGGCGTCGATCTCCGTGCGCCCGAAGGTCGCGAGCGCGTCCTCGGGGCTGCAGACGATCGGCTCGCTGTCGTTGAACGAGGTGTTCAGCACCAGGGGCACGCCGGTCAGGGCGAAGAAGCGCGCCAGCAGCGCGTGGTAGGCCGGTTGGCGCAACGCATCGACCGTCTGGATGCGACAGGTGCCGTCGCGGTGCACCACGGCCGGGATCTGCGCGCGACGCTCCGCGCGGACAGGGTAGGCGAGCAGCATCAGCTCCCGCGAGGCCTCGGCGCCCGGGCCCTCGCGCACGGGGACCTCGAACCACGCGTCGAGCGCCTCCTCGAGGCACGAGGCGGCGAAGGGGCGAAAAAGCTCGCGGTGCTTGACCTGACGGTTCAGGCGCTCGCGCATGTCGAGGCGCCGCGGATCGGCGAGGAGCGAACGGCTGCCGAGGGCCCGGGGTCCGAGCTCGAGGCGCCCGTGAAACCACCCCACGATCTCTCCGGCCGCCACGAGCTCGGCGGCCCGCGCGGAAGGGTCGGCGAGGGGCTCCACGAGGAACGTCGAGCCGCGGAGCGCCCGCTCGAGCCGCGCGTCGTCGTAGTCCGGGCCTACGAGCGGAGAGAGGGGTTCCGGCCGCGGACGCGCGCCCCCGAGCAGGAGCGCCGCGCCGAGGGCGGTCCCGGCGTCGTGCGCCGGGCCTGGCACGTAGATCGCCTCGAACGGCCCCTCGCGCTCGAGGCGCGCGTTGGCCACGCAGTTGAGCGCCACGCCCCCCGCGTAGCAGAGCGCGCTCGCGTGCGTGCGCCTCGCGAGGCGTCGCGCGCAGGCCAGAAGCGCCTCCTCGGTGCGGCGCTGGATGGCGGCCGCCAGGTCGCAGAGGTGCGGCTGCTCGTCGGGCGACCCACCGTTCGGCGCGGCGCGGGGCCCAAAGAGCGCCTCGAAGCCGGAGAGATCTCCGCGCAGGCGCGCGAGCTCGGCGTCGACGACGTAGGGTGGGCCCGTCTCGTCCCGCCCGTCCGGGTCCACCACGCGAAAGAGCCGGTCGAGCGCCGCCGCCGGTCGCGTCGCGTCGCCGCACGCCGCGAGCCCCATGGCCTTGCCCGCGTCGTAGGCCCCGAGGCCGAGGTAGAGCGCGAGCTGTTCCCAGAGGAGCCCGATGGAGTGCGGGTACGGGAGCTCCTCGAGACGGGTCAGCGCACCCTCCTCGCCCAGCCCGAGCCAGCCCGTCGCCTCCTCGCCGATCCCGTCGAGGACGAGCACCGCGGCCCGCGAAAACGGCCCGCCGAGATAGGCGCTCGCCGCGTGGCACAGGTGGTGCGGCAGGAACCGTACGCGCGAGCCGAAGCCCGGAACGCCCGCGTGTTCCGCGAGCAGCTCGGCCGAGCGCCGAACCCCGGCGTCGAAGAGCGCCTCTCCCTCGGCGCTGCCGAAGCCCCGCGGATCGGCCAGGGGATAGGGGTCCCGCCCTACGAGGGCCACGCGCCGACCCGGCTCTAGGGAAAACCCGACGGCGTCCACCTCCCCGAGCGAGACACCCCCGGCGCGTAGACACTCGCCGATCGCCGCGAAGGGCAGCGCGTCGGCGTTGTCCACCCGCGCCGGCTTGGCGTGCTTCACGCGGCTCAGCCGCTCCTCCTCGACGGCGAAGACCAGCTCGCCGCCGCGGAGCAGCGCTGCGGCGCTTTCGTGGTACGCACAGTTGATACCGAGGACAACGCGCTCGTCGCTCACCGAAACCTCGCCCGCCCCATGCTACGCGGGGTGTTGACTCCCGCACCAGATGGATTAAAAAGGGGGCCGTAGCGTGGCTGGGTAGCTCAGGTGGTTAGAGCGAGGGTCTCATAATCCCTAGGTCGGCGGTTCGAGTCCGCCCCCAGCTACTACCCCATCATCGACGAGGTTCGCGCCATGCGACGGCTCCCGAAGACGCTCGCCGGAAGGTGGTTCGCCGCCTGCGGCCTGCTCGCCTGCCTCGCCTGTCTCGCCGGTCCGCCGAGCGCTGGCGCGGCGAAGGGCGACTCGCGCGAGCTTGTAGTCGAGAGCGCCTCGGCCACCCTCGCCGGACGGACCGACGCGCTGCGGAGCGTGGCCCGGCTCAAGCGGCGGCTCCTCGAGGCGTGCCTGCTCGTGGCCGAGAGCGGCGTCAGCAACGCGGACGTGGAGTTCAGCCTGCGACTCGCGATCGCCGCGGACGGCAAGGTGGCGCAGGTCAGCCTCTCCGGCCCGCGAGAGCTCTCGGCCTCGGCGGCGAGCTGTCTCGCGCGCGAGGCCCGCGGCTGGAGCTTCGCTCCGGCCAGCGCCGCCTGGAGCGGTAGCGCGCGGTTCACGCGGCGCGCGGCGGTGCTGCGAGCCCCGCAGAGCGCCGGAGGACTCGGCCTCCGCGGTACGGGGCGGGGTGGCGGCGGCACCGGCGAAGGGACGATCGGTCTCGGCCGCATCGGCACCCTTGGACGGGGAAGCGGGGGCGGCTACGGGAGCGGCTACGGTTCCGGCCGCGGGATCGGCGCCTTGCGCCGGACGCGCAGCGCGCAGCTCAGCGTCGAAGAGCCCGTCGTGCGCGGCGAGCTGCCCGCGCCGGTTGTTCTCCGGATCGTGCGCCGGCGCGGCGCAGAGCTCCGGTACTGCTACGAACGGGAGATGGTCCGGCGCGCGAGCTGGTCGAACGGCAAGGTCACCCTCCAGGTGACGGTCGACGCCGAGGGGAAATCGGCGAAGAGCGTGATCGTCTCCAGCACCCTCGGCGCGCGCGCCATCGACGACTGCATCAAGGCGCGGGCTCTCACCTGGGTCTGGCCGAAGCCCACGGATGGAAAGCCCGCCGTGGCGTCGGTCGGCCTCGTCTTCCGCGCCCTGCTCCCGACACCCGAGACGAAGCCGGGAGACCGTACGATGGGACAGCCGGGACCCTGAGCGCGGGCGGGAGGCTCAGCGGCGCCCTGACCCCGCCTCGCGCGCCAGTCGGTCGATCTCGGCCCTGGTGATGGTGAGGTAGGGCATCAGGCGTCCCATCGCACCATCCACCGGGAGGACTCCGGACCTCGGGCACAGCAGCAGCAGACCCATTCCTCGCACGGGGCCGTCGCCGTTCGCGTACGGATTCACGGCGGGCATCACTCCGGGCGGAGCGGGAAGCCGCTCGCGGAGCTTCGTCAGAAGGTAGTCACCCATCACGCGAGCGTTCTCCATCAGGTTGCCGTCGGCGATGCGGTTCAGCACCTGCGCCCCCTTGAGCAACGCCTCCTGCGAGCCGTCGGTAGTCGTACCGCTCCAGTTGGCGTAGTAGCCCTGGCCGTGCCGCGAGACCCTCGCGACGCCCGCGATCTGCAGCCCCTTGCCGAAGGTGATGAAGTCGGGCTCGAAGCCGTCGTAGTGCTGGTACGCGAAGAAGCGGCCCGTACGCCCTCCTCCGGTGAGGATCTCGTCGGCGAAGATCGGGATGCGGAGCTGGTCGCAGAGCTCGCGGAGCTTCTTCAGGAACTCGGGGCGATAGAAGAGCACGCCGCGGGCACCCACGATCGGCTCGAGGAGCAGGCCCCCGATCGGTTTCTTTCCCTGGTTGACCCTGTCGGCGATCTGAGCGAGGGCCTTCTCCTCCAGCACCTCGAGACGCTGGATCTCCGCCGCGTCGGTGGGCTTGAAGTAGTACGAATGCGGGCTCACGATCCGGAGGTCGGCATACTGGTGGTTGTTGTGCATGAAGCCGAGCTCGGCCGCCTTGCCGCGGGCCCCTCCGTACACCCCGTCCAGGGCGAGGATCTCGGCCGAGGGTCCCTTCACACTTCGCGCGATGTCGTAGAGCAGGTTGTTGGCGTCGGAGCCGGTAGTGGTGAAGGCGATGGGGGACGTGTTGGCCGGGGCGAGGCGGGCCCACGCCGTCCGAAACCGCTCGCCCGCGGAGGAGGGGGTGCGATGAACGAACTGCCCGCCGGTCTGGCCGCTCTCGCGGAGCAAACTGGCGAGATAACGGGGCTCGTAGAAGGTCGGGTCGTTCTCGGGCAGGAGCATGAAGCCCCAGCCGCGCATCATGTCGTGGAGGTCGTCCCGCGCGTACGAGGACCTGGACTTACCGTCGAGCCGCTGCGCCGCGCGTTTCGCCGCGGCCACCTGCTGCCCCACGATGCGCTCGTAGACGACGCCATCGAGGCGTTCCTCGAGGATTCCCAGAAGTCCGAGCTGCACCTTTGGCTGTCGCAACGCCGCCGGACTGCGCCCAGCCGCCTTGGACAGGGCGATGCGGACGTGGCGGGGGAGTGTCGCGAGGTCGTCACCGCCGAGCAGACGCACCGTGGCGCGGAGGAGCGCTTCGGGCGAGACCTGCCGCCTCTGCGGATGCTGCGGGTCCGGCGCTCGTCCTTGCCCGAAGATGCGGTGCGCCGGCGGACGCGAGCGCTTCTCACCCGTGGCCGCGCCTTCGGCGGCTGCACCCCCGCGCGGGTCGCGATGTCGGGCCGCCGCGATCCCCGGCGCAGCCAGCGCAAGCGCCAGGACCCACGCGACGCACCACCGCCCCCCGCACCGGGGTTGATTTTCCGCGGCCGCACCGCACCGGGGTTGATTTGGACGTCGTGGCGCCGACCGCACGGAGGCCCATGAGAGCAAGCCTCGTGCCGCGCAGCGCTACGGCGACGTCCAAGGATCACCGGCAGTTACTTCCACGGCGGCCCCGCGAGGCCCGGCTCGTCGCCGAGCTCCCGCGGCAGCCCTAGCCGCCTGCCGGTGCCCACGTCCCTTTGCGTGCCACCCACTTCCCGAGTTGTTTGATGGTCACGATAGTAAGCAACGTCCGTGCCGCAAGGCTTCGTCCCGGCCGCGTGGATTCTTCGATAGTTCCGTCATCGACCGTCGGGGCTCCAACGCTCATGCCCATGACCAGCTGAGCCAGAGACCTCCTCGGCCACCGCGTGGCCGGAGCGGCCAGCCCAGGGGTCACGCGCCGCGGCCCAGGCCTTCGTCGAGGAGCCGCGCTGCGTTGCGCGTCACGAGGCCCATGATGGTCTCCATCGGATTCACGCCGAGCGGCGAGGGAAAGAGGCTCGCGTCCGCCACGTGCAGCCGCTGATAGCCGCGCACCTGCCCCCAAGGGGTGCAGACGTGCCGACGCTCGTCGGCCCCCATCGCCGCCGTGCCCATCACGTGTACCGAGGCCAGCTCCATCGCCCCCTTCGGGATGTTCTGCATGGGCAGGCGCCGCGCCTCGTCGGCGCTCGTCAGGGCGGGGACACCGTGAAAGGGCAGGAGCACGCGCCGCGCGCCCGCCGCAAAGAAGAGCTCAGCAAGGAGCGCGCTGCCTCGCACCACGGTCTGCGCGTCGTGGTCGTTCAGGGCGTAGAATACGATCGCCCGCCCGCCGGGCCCCGCCACCACGCGCCCCGAGGTGGTGTCCTCGACCAGCACGCCCGCCGTGACCATGTGGTTGTACGCGGCCATGGCCTCGCCCAGTTCGCGCCCATAATAAGGAAGCGTCATGGCCAGCAGACTCGGCGGCAAGTTCACCGCGGCCATGATCATCCCTTCGTGCTGGAACTCGCGCACCTGGAAGACCTGATGCGCGCCCTTCCAGCCGTCCACCGGGTCGTCGAAGATCGCCTCCTGCTTGGCGTTCGGGTGCAGCGTCAGGTTGTGGCCGAGCTTTCCCGACGGGACGCGCACGCCGGAGCGCAGGAGCAGGACCGGCGTCTGGACCGCCCCGCCGGCCACGATCACCTCGCGGGCCCGCACGGTGAAGCGCGTGTCGAGCTCGCCGTTCGGCGCCACGACGCGGCCCTGCACGCCGATGGCGGTCTGGCCGCGAAAGAGCACCTTCTCCACCCGGCAGTCGGCGTAGACCCGCGCCCCGAAGGCCAGCGCGCGTGGCAGATACGAGACGAGCGTGGAGCGCTTCGCCGCCGTCGGGCAGCCGAACGCGCAGTTGTTGCTGCCGGCGCAGTGGAGCTGGTTGCGGATGTTCTCGATCAGGCGCCAGCCCTTCTGGTCGGCCCCCTCCTTGAGCAGCACGTTGTCGCGGCTCAACGTCTCGTGGGCCTGCCGCACGGCCGAGATGTATGTCTCGACGCGCGCGAAGTACGGCTCCATCGCCTCGGGGCTGATGCAGGGCAGGCCGTGCTCCGCCGACCAGCGGGCGAGGATCGCCTCCGGCGTGCGCCAGGACATGCCGCCGTTCACCGTGGTGGAGCCGCCCACACAGCGCCCCTCGCTGAAGAAGACGGGCGGGTTCCCGACGGCGAGCCCGAGCCCTCCATCGCGATAGAGCATGCGCACCATCGCCGCGGCCTGCGCGTTGAACTCTTCCGTGCGGTGGTGGCCGCCCTCCTCGAGCACCAGCACCTCGTAGCCCGCCTCGGCGAGCTCGGCCGCCATCACCGCCCCGCCCGCCCCCGAGCCCACGATGACCACGTCGGCCGAGAGCTCGACCTCGGTGCCCCGCAACGTGCGCCGCCGCCCCGTGGCGCCCGGGACGGAGGGCCAGTCGGCCCGCGTGTAGATGGCCCCCGTCGTCATCGGCGCTCCCTCCCCGAAACGAGCGGATTCGGTGCGACGAGCTCCGCCTCGTGCCGTGCGATGACCTCGCCGAAACGGTCGCGTCGCTCCTGCCTGACCCGATCCATCCAGCCCTGGGCGGCGTACCCCATGCGCGCCTGCACCTCGGGGAGCTCGTAGTAACCGATGGCGATGGGGCTCTTCATCCCCATGGCCAGAGAGCGTGCGGGTCCGAGCGGGCTATTCCACCACGCGTCGAAGTACGCCCGCGCCGCGCCCTTCGGCAGCGCCGAGAAGGTACGCCCGAGCTGCGCCGGCCGCGTCGCCGCGAGGAGCTCGAAGGAGCGATAACCGGCCACGAGCCCGTACCGCGCCTCCGGGGCGAGCGAGCGCACGAAGAGCTCGGCCTGCGCCACGACGGCGTCCACGAGCCCGAGCTCCTCCACCTCGGGGGGACAGATCACCGGCACGAGCGCCCTGACCGTGCGCCGCACCGCGGGAGAGAACCGATAGTCGGAGAGGATCATCGAAGGCCTCGACGATGGTCCGCGAAGCCTAGCACGTCGCGCGCGCCCGCGGCTGGGTCGAAGGCCGGAGCGCCGCTGGCTCGCCCGCACTTGCTCGCCCGCACTTGCTCGCCCGCACTTGCTCGCCCGCACTTGCACCGCACCACCGTCTGTGCTTGTATCCGGTCGTGCGCGTGCTCTTCCTCGAAAACGACGATTCCTTCACCTGGAACGTCGTCGACGCCCTGCCCGTCGAGCGGTCGGCGGTGGAGCTTCGCTCGGGGCGCGAGGCGGCAGGTGATCCGCAGGCCCTCGCAAGGGCCCAGCTCGTGATCGTCGGCCCGGGCCCCACCGACCCCGTGCGCGCGGGGATCGTGGAGCTCGTCCACGCCGCCGCACGCGCGCACCTTCCGCTCCTCGGCATCTGCCTCGGGCATCAGGCGCTGGGCCTGGCTTTCGGCGCCGAGCTCGTCCGCGTGCCCCCCGTGCACGGCAAGCAGAGCCCGGTGCTCTTTTCCCCCTCGCGCCTCTTTCCGGGCTTCGTCGGCCCGCGCCTCATGATGCGCTATCACTCCCTGGCCCTCGCGCGCGTCGCGCCCCCCCTGCGCGTGGTCGCCACCACCGAGGACGGGCTGCCCATGGCCATCGAGCACGCCACGCTCCCGATGGCCGGGCTCCAGTTTCACCCCGACTCCTTCGGCAGCCAGGACGGGCGCGCGCTCCTGGCCGCGTTCTTCGAGGCCGTTGCGTGAGACTCGTCGAGCTCGAGGCCCTGCCCTCCTTCGCGCTTCTCGGCCCGGGCTTCGGCGGCGAGCCCTTCGTGCTCCTTCGCGACCTCACGCCCACCACCACCGCTCCGACGGACCGGCCTCGCCTCGTCTTCGTGCCGTTCGAAGAGCGGGGCAGCGCCGCGGAGCTCTTCGCCCCCGAGGCCGTTACGCCCCTTCGCCCCTCCCTCGAGCCGCCCGGGGCCGAGCTCCCGCTCCGCCTCCTCGCCGACGACTACCCCGCGAAGGTCGAGCGCCTGCGCGAGGCCATCGCGGCGGGCGACGTCTATCAGGTCTGCCTCACTGCCCGCGCCGAGCTCCCACGCCTCTCCGGCTCCGCCCTCTTCGCTCTCCTCTGCGCGCGAGCCGTGCCTCGCTTCGCGGCGTGGGTCCGGCTCCCCGACGGACGCGAGCTCGTCTCGGCCTCGCCCGAGCTCTTCTTCGAGACCCGCGGCTCGTACGTGCACACCCAGCCGATGAAAGGCACCGCGCCGCCCGAGGCCGCCGCCGCCCTCGAGGCGAGCGAGAAGGACCGCGCCGAGCTCGCGATGATCACCGACCTCCTGCGCAACGACCTGGTCCCCATCTGCCAACCCCGCTCGGTGCGTGTCGAGCACGCGCGCCGCGTCCTCGAGCTCCCGTATGCGCTCCAGACCGTGAGCGACGTGGTGGGCACGCTGGCTGACGGGATGACCCCGCTCGAGGTCCTCTCGGCGCTCCACCCCGGCGGCTCGGTGAGCGGCGCCCCCAAGACCGCCGCCCTGCGCCTCATCCGCGCGCTCGAGAGCACTCCCCGCGGCGCGTACTGCGGCGCGCTCGGCCTCGTCACCGACGACCGCTCGACCTTCAGCCTGCTCATCCGCACCGCCGAGAAGACCCCCGCCGGCTGGATCTACGGTGTGGGCGGCGGCATCGTCTACGATTCCGATCCCCGCGCGGAGCTCGACGAGCTCCACGTCAAGCTAGGAGCGCTCCGTTGCCCTACACGGTCCTGAGACTCACCGACGCCGGCGTCGTCCTCCTCGACTACCACCTGGCGCGCCTCGGCCTCGCCGGGGACGACGAGGACCACGAGGACCACGAGGCGCGTGCGGCCTTCGATCGCTTCGCCGCGACTGCCGCGCCCGGCAACTGGGCCGTCTTCACCGACGGGGAGGCGGGCCTGCGCGTGGAGGAGCGCCCGGCCTCGCGCCTCTACGACGGCATCCCCACGCGAAGCCTGCCCTCCCCCGTCGCGGATCGCAGCGTCGCCTTTCCGAAGCCTGCCCAGCCGGGGCCGTACGAGGCCGTCCGCCAGCCGGGGGTGGCCACCCTCCTCACATCCGCCGACGGGCGCGAGCTCTACGAGTCGTGCACCGCCGCGGTGCTCCACTTCGACGGTGCGACCCTCCTCGTCGCCTCCCGAGGGCGTCCCCGCGTCCTCTCCACCGCAGAGGCGGCGCTCCGCGACCACCTGTCGGCCCGCGAAGGGGTGATCCCCGGCGACTCGAACGCGCTCCTGCTCGTGAATGCGGTGAAAGGCACCTGCGCGCTGGCCGAGCCGCGTAGCACGGGTTTCCCCACGAGCCTCCGGCGGGAGATCGACGCGCTCTTCGCGCGGCTCACCAGGCGGCCCGACGCTACCGGCGCACGAACCTGACCCCCATCGCCAGGAGCGCGAGCAGCGCCGCCGTCACCGTCTGGCTCGCCCCGACGGGGAGGCGGAAGAAGTACGACGCCACGTAGCCCGCCGCCCCCGAGAGCAGGCCAAAGAGGCCCGCCGCCACGAAGGCCGTCTCGACCCGCCGGCAGAGCGCGAGGGCCCCCATCGCCGGCAGCACGTTGAAGGCGAAGACCGGCATCGCGCCGAGCGCCCGCGTGGTCACCGAGACCATCAGCCCCACGCTGACGAGCAGCGCCGTCTCGAGCGTGCGCACCGGGAGCTGGTGCACCCGCGCGCTCTCCTTGTCGAAGCTCACGTAGACGAAGGCGCGCCGCAGCCACAGGTGTCCCGCGAGCACGATCCCCCCCACGACGAGCGTGGTGTAGAGGTCCGCCGCGCTCACCAGCACCGCCGAGCCGAAGAGGATCGCGTTGATGTCGTGGCTCTCCTGCGAGATGCGCGAGCCCACGAGCAGCGTCGCCCCCGCGGCCCCGATGAACACCAGGCCGAGCAGGCTCTCGCGCGTGAGCCGGAGCCGCGCCGGGTCGCGCAGGAGCAGGAGCGTGGCCAGGATCCCGCAGACGAAGGCCCCCACCACCGGGTGCGCGAGCGCTCCCAACCCGAGATGGATCTGCACGTAGAAGGAGAGCGCCACGCCGAGGCCCGCCGCGTGCGTGATCGCCGCCGAGACGAAGACCATGCGCCGCAGGACGACGTACACGCCGATCAGCCCGAGGACGAGCCCCGCCGCCGCCGCGCACAGGATCGGGTCGAGCAGGACCGGCAGGCCCGCAATGAACTTGTCCCAGGTCGGTGCGCTGTCGAGAGGGGGCACGCTGGTCTTCTACGCCACCGGCGCTCCGACCTGGCCGTAGCGGGCTTCGAAGGCCGGATGGGCGAAGACCTCCGCCGGCGGCCCCACGAGCACGACCTGCCGGTCGCCGTCGAGAAAGAGCACCTGATCGGCCCGTTCGCGCACTGGCTCGAGGTGGTGCGTGACCATCAGCACCGCCATGCCGTGCTGGCGGCGCAGCTTGTCGATGAGCTCGAAGGTGGCCCGCTGCGCGACCGGGTCCATCGCGGCGGTCGGCTCGTCCAGAAGGGCCAGCTCGGGGTGGCTGGCCATGAGCCGCGCCATCAGCACCCGCTGCTTCTGCCCCTCGCTCAGCTCGCGAAAGAGCCGCCGCTCGAGGTGACCGACCTCCATCTCCGCGATGGCGTGGTCGATGCGCAGCCGGTCCTGCCGCGGCAGCCACGGACGCAGAAAGCTCTGCCCCCGCTCGACGCCCATCGCCACCACGTCGCGCGCACGGAGCGGCACGATGGGGTCGAGCTCCGAGCGCTGCGGGATGTACGCCATGTCGCAGCGCCCCTCGCAGTAGGTGCGCAGTCGCCCGCGGAGCGGCGGCTGGAGCCCGAGCAGGGTGCGCACGAGCGTGGTCTTCCCCGAGCCGTTCGGACCGATCACCGCGCAGAGCTCCCCGTGTCGCAGCGTCAGCTCCACCGCCGGCAGGAGCGCCGTGCTCCCGAACCCGACGATCAGCCCCTCGCAGCCGAAGAGCGGCTCGCCCGCCGACTCGTGCAGGTGCCCACACCGCTGCTCCGACGGGCAGCTCGGATCGTGCCGCTCCTCGTCGGGTTCGTGATGGTGACCGTGATCGTGGCCGTGGTGCTCGTGCATCGCTCGGTCCCGCCGCGCGCGCTACGGCTCGGGGGTAACCTGACTCTGGCACGGGTTTCCGTCGGGGTCCATGCCCTTCCCCGGCGCCACGCCGCATGACCGGGCCACGCCGCATGATCGACTCGCGCCTGCTCCGGCGCTACAGTCGCGCCAGCTCCATGACACACGCTCCCCCGCACGGCCCGACGCTCGCTCGACTCCCCCGCGTCGTCATCGTGGGCGGCGGCTTCGGTGGGCTGACCGCCGCGCGCGAGCTCGCGGGGCGTCCCGTGGAGGTGACGGTCATCGACCGCACGAACCACCACCTCTTCCAGCCGCTGCTCTACCAGGTGGCCATGGCGGGCATCTCGCCGGCCGATATCAGCTACCCCATTCGTTCCGTGCTCCGGCGCCAGGAGAACGCGCGCGTGCTGCTCGACGAGGTGCGCGGCGTGGACCTCTTTGCGCGCCGCGTGCGGCTGACCCAGGGGAGCCTGCCCTACGACTATCTGGTGCTCGCCACCGGGGCGCAGACCAACTACTTCGGTCACGCGGAGTGGAGCCGCTTCGCCCTCGGGCTGAAGGACCTCGACGACGCGGTCGAGATCCGCCGCCGCGTGCTCCTGGCCTTCGAGGCCGCCGAGCGCGAGCCGGAGCCCGCGCGCCGCGCCCAGCTCATGACCTTCATCGTGATCGGCGGCGGCCCGACGGGGGTGGAGCTCGCCGGCGCCCTCGGCGAGCTCGCCCGCTTCGTGCTGGCCCGCGACTTCCGCCGCGTCGACCCGACGACCGCGCAGGTGCTCCTCCTCGAGGGCGGGCCGCGCATCCTGCCCAGCTTCGACGAGGAACTGGCGGACGCCGCGGTGGAGCAGCTCGACCGCCTGGGCGTGAAGGTGCGCACCGGCGCGCTCGTCCGCGAGGTCGACGCGACGGGCGTCTACCTCGACCTCGAGCACCTCCCCGCGGCCACCGTGCTCTGGGCCGCCGGCGTCTCGGGGACGCCGCTCGTGGCCCAGCTCGGCGTCCCGCTCGACCGCGCCCAGCGCGTGGTCGTGGAGCCCGACTGCTCGCTCCCCGGACACCCGGAGGTCTTCGCCATCGGCGACATGGCCGCCTTCCTGCATCAGGACGGCGCACCGCTGCCGGGTCTCGCTCCCGTCGCGCTGCAGCAGGGCCGCTTCGTGGCCCGCGCGCTCCTGGCCGCGCTCGAGGGGCAGCCGCGCCCGCACTTCCGCTACGTGGACAAGGGGAGCATGGCCACCATCGGCCGCAGCGCCGCCGTCGCGCAGGTCGGGCGCCTCAAGCTGCGCGGCTTCCTGGCCTGGCTGACCTGGCTCTTCGTGCACATCCTCTTTCTCGTCGACTTTCGCAATCGCGCGGTCGTGCTCTTCACCTGGATCTGGTCCTATCTGACCTACAAGCGCGGCGCGCGCCTCATCACGGGCCACCGCCTGGAGCCCGGCCCGCCGTCGGACACCGCGCCGCCCCCTTCGAAACCCGCCCCCTGACCCGGAGCGCTCCCCCCATGCCTCGCGTCGGCCTTCTGCTCGTCAACCTCGGCACGCCGGAACGTCCCGACCCCGCGGCCGTCCGCGCCTATCTCAAGGAGTTCCTCTCCGACCCGCGCGTCTTCGACCTGCCCGCGTGGAAGCGCTGGCTCATCCTGAACCTCTTCATTCTGCCGCGCCGACCGAAGCTCTCCGCCCACGCCTACCGCGCGATCTGGACCGAACGTGGCTCGCCGCTCCTCGTGCACGGCCAGGATCTCGCCGCGAAGGTGCAGGCGCGGCTCGGCGAGGCGGTGCAGGTGGAGCTCGCCATGCGCTACGGGCAGCCCTCCATCCCGGCGGCCCTCGAGCGCCTCACCGCGTCCGGCATCGACCGCATCGTCGTCTTTCCGCTCTACCCGCAGCACGCCTCGGCCACCACCGGCTCCTCGCTGCAGGCCGTCTTCGAGGCCCTCGGCCGCCTGTGGACCATCCCCTCGCTACAGGTCGTGCCGGCCTTCCACGACCACGACGCGTTTATCTCGGCCTTCGCCGGCGTGGCTCGCCCGGTCCTCGACGCCGCCCGACCCGAACGCGTGCTCTTCAGCTTCCACGGGCTGCCCGAACGGCACCTGCGCAAGGCCGACCCCGCGGGCACGCACTGCCTGAAGGACGCGCGCTGCTGCGCCGAGCTCGGCCCCGCAAACGCGAGCTGCTACCGCGCGCAGTGCTTCGCCACCGCGGCCCGCCTCGGCGAGCGACTGGGTCTTTCTCCCGAGCAGCGCGTGGTGAGCTTTCAGTCCCGCCTCGGGCGCGAGGTCTGGATCCGCCCCTACACCGAGGAGGTCTTGACCGCGCTCGCGAAGGAAGGGGTGAGGCGCCTGGCCGTGCTGAGCCCTGCCTTCGTCGCCGACTGCCTCGAGACGCTCGAGGAGCTCGGCCTACGCGGCGCCGAGACTTTCCGCGCCGCCGGCGGCGAGGAGCTCACGCTGGTTTCGTCGCTGAACGCGCACGACGCCTGGGCCGATGCGGTGGTGACCATCGCGCGGGAACACGCGAGCTGGCTCAAGGACGCCGGACCCGCACCAGCGTGACGAGCGCGAGAACGGCCGCCGCAGCCAGACCCGCGCTCGCGAGGAAGGCCACCCGCGGCCCGAAGCCGTCCCAGAGCTGGCCGAAGAGCGCGCTCGCGGGCAGCGCGATCAACCCCACCGTCAGGTGATACCAGCCGAAGGCCGTGCCCCGCCGCGTGCGGGCGAGGCTCGCCACGAGCGCCTTCTCCGCCCCCTCGGTGAGCCCGTGGTGCACGCCGTACACCACGAAGAGGGTCCAGATCATCCACTGCGCCTCGGCGAAGGCGAAGGCCACGAACACGGTTGCGTGCACGAGCCAGCCGAGCACGATGGTCCCCCGCGCGCCGATCCGATCGGCGAGCTGCCCCCCCGGCACCGAGACCGTCGCCTTCACCAGGTGAAAGACCATCCACAGCAAAGGCAGCTCGAGGAGCGGCGCCCGCGTCGCGCTGGCCTTCACCAGCAGGAAGACGTCGCTCGCCTTGCCGAGGCCAAAGAGCCCGATGGGCACGAGCAGGCGCACCAGCGCGAGCCCGTCCGGAGGGTCGTCGAGAGGCTCGTCCGCCGTTCCCGCAGACCCGCCGCTCGCCTTTGGCGCCGGCGCCTCTCGCGCGCCGAAGAGGAGCACCAGCACGGCTAGCCCCCCGGGAAGCGCAGCCCAGCCGAAGATCCTCCGCAGGTCGGCCGACCAGAGCGAGAGCAGCACCGCCGCCACGAGCGGCCCGATCACCGCTCCCGTATGATCCATGGCCCGGTGGAAGCCGAACGCGCGCCCCCGCTGGGCGGCGGGCACCGACGCCGCGATCAAGGCGTCCCGGGGACTCGTGCGGATCCCCTTGCCGACGCGGTCCACGACGCGTACCGCCAGCACGTGCCACGGCACGCGCGCCAGCGCCACCAGCGGCCGCGCCGCCGACGCGATGAGATACCCCGCCACGATCAGCGGAACGTTGCGCCCGAGGCGGTCCGCCCAGCGCCCGGCAAAGAGCTTGAGCACGCTCGACACCGCGTCCGCTGTCCCCTCGATGCGCCCGAGCACCGCGGGTCCCCCGCCGAGCTCGCGCTGCAGGAAGGTCGGCAGGAGCGGCATCACCATCTCGGAGGCGACGTCGGTGCAGAGGCTCGCCGTGCCGAGGGTGACCACGTTCCGCGACCGCCACGCCGTGGCCGACGGCGCCGCGCTCGCGACAGACTCGGGCTGCTGCTCGTTCATGCGCTCAGTCCATTTACGGCCAGCACTGCGCCTCGAGCGAGCTCACGGTGTAGCACCGCAGGTCGTCGGGGCACGTCGGCGTGCGGTCGGGGAGCCGGCAGTAGAAGGCGCAGTACGGCTTGCCCGAGATCTCGAGCATGCAGACGGAGAAGCTGCCGGCCGGACCCGGCTGGGTGCACACCGCCCCGATGCCGGAGCAGGGATAGCTGCAGTACGCGCCCCCCTTGGGCGCGGGGATGCACTGCGTCTTGCCGTCGGGGCACGGCGCCACCTTGCCGGTGAAGGTGCAGCGCTGCCCGTAGCTCGAGGTGCTGCCCTGGTCCCGCAGAGCTCCGTCGGGCTTCCCCACGTCGGGTGCGCGTCCGTCGAGCCGGGTCCCGCGGTCGCCGCGGCTGTCCGCTCCTCCGAGGTCCTGCCGTCCGCCATCCTGCCAGCTCGGCCCGCCGTCGCGCCCGGTACTGCAGAAGGCGAGCGCCG
The DNA here is from genome assembly GCA_020848905.1 of Deltaproteobacteria bacterium. NCBI lineage: Bacteria > Pseudomonadati > Myxococcota > Myxococcia > Deltaproteobacteria bacterium. The sequence goes on along the minus strand of JADLHG010000043.1, from coordinate 32,205 downwards.
CGCAGTCCGCGTCGTCGCAGTCGATCTTCTGGTCGCCGTCGTTGTCCTTGCCGTCGAAGCACTGCGTGCCCGTCTCCTGCTGGCCCCCCTCGCCGGGACAGGCGGCGAGGCCGGGGAGAAGCGCGAGGACAAAGAGTGGCCAGGCGACGCGCATCAAGCGGAAGAACCTCGAAAAGCCCGTCGCTGCGAGGACGGGCGCCCAGGATTATACCGCCTCCGCGCGTGCTATGTTGCGGTCAAGGATCTACCCATGGTGCGAACCTTCCGGCACCTGCTCCTCGCCCTCCCGACGCTCGCGGCCTGCGCCGGCGAGGGACGTCTGCTCATCTCGCTCGAGCTCTCGAGCACGCCCAGCTTGAATCCCATGCTCGACCCGCGCCTCTCCCGGTTCGCGCTGCGCGTGACCCACGGAGGCCGAACCACGACCCAGACCGCCGCGCTGGCCACCGGCCCCGAGGTCCCCGTCGGCAACGTCCCCGTCGGAGAGCCCTTCGAGCTACGACTCGCCGCCGAGGCCGCCACCGGGCAGATGATCGGCCTCGGGCTGCAGCGCGACGTCCTCGTCACCGCCTCCGGCGAGTCGAGCTACAAGCTGGCCTTCCGCAAGCCCGTGGCCTACGTGGCGGGCGGCGACCAGCTCCGCGCGGTGGACACCGCGGCGCTCGCGCGCGGCGCGACCGAACTCAGCACGCTCCCTCTCCCCGGCGTCGGGCGCATCGCCGGCACGGCGAACGGCAAACTCCTCGCCGCCGTGGCCGGCAGGACGCTGCACCTCATCCCGACGGGGACGCATAGCCCGGGTCCGGCCGCGGCGACGCTCCCCCTGCCGGGCCTCGCCGCAGCGGTGAGCCCCGACAGTCGCTTCGTGGCCGTCGCCCACCAGAACGGCACCGCCGGCAGCCTGAGCCTCGTCGATCTGAGTCAGAGCCCCGTGGAGGTCGTCCCCGTCGGCGTGGGCGAGGGACTTCCGCGGCGCCTGGCCTTCGCCCCCGACGGCCGGTCCCTCCACGTGCTCCTCGACGGCACCGACCCGAGGAAGGGCTGCGCCAGCCCCGCCTCGAGTCGCCTCGTCCGCGTCCAGCTCGCGGAGCGCCCCTACGGCGCCATCCCTCCCGCGCTCTCCTTCGACGAGGCCCTGGCCGACGTGGCCGTGGATCCGCGCGACGGCGCGCTCCTCGTGGCGAGCCCGTGCAAGGGAGCCATCTCGCGCGTGACCGGCGACCGCGCGCTCGAGCCCGTCCTCCCCGTCCCCTCCCCGTACGACCTGGCGATCACCGACAGCAGCCTGGTGGCGATGGGCCGCGCCCCCGACGAGGCCGACCGGGTGCTGCGCGGGCAAGCCGTCGTGGTGGACCTGTCGCACCCGGGCTTCCCCGGCGCGAACGAGCTCCGCGCGCTGCGCAAGACCTTCGTTCCGCCCGGCATCACCATCGGCCTCTCCACCCCGACCTCGCCCGACGGACTGCTCAACTGGGTCTCCGTGCCGAAGAGCCTGACCGTGGAGGACCTCGAGCTCTCCCCCGACGGCAAGCGCGCGCTCGCGCTCTTCGAGGGGGCGTACGCCTCGAACCTGGACTTCGGTAGCTGCGCCTATCGGAGCGCGATCCAGGCCACGGGCTACCTGCTGCTCGACCTCACCGACGGCGCCGTGGTGCTGGGCCGCTTCACGCGGCTCGCCTTCAGCGACTGCTACGCGAACTGCATCGTGGCCAAGGACGGGCAGCCTCTCACGACCAAGGCCGTCTGCGAGGAGGTCTTCCGCAGCGTGCTCCAGAACGGCGAAATGCTCCCCCGGGCGGAGTTCGACCCCGCAGGGGCGGCCCTGCTCTTCGGCGGGAGCTGATCTAACGTCGCGCCCGGCCCCGAGGGGCCGGCTACCCGACGACGAGGCGCGGCTTCGCGGCCAGCGCGTCGCGAATGGCCTGCCCCTCCATCTCGTGGCCCGGCTTGCCGGCCAGCGCGAAGATGGCGTTCTTGTAGGCCACCACCCCCGGCTGCACGAACGGGTTGTGGCCGAGCAGCGCGCCGCTCACCGCGACGGAGCGCTCGAGCAGGAAGTAGAGCTGCCCCAGGCAGTAGGCGTTCCGCCGGGGAACGTTCAGCGTCATGTTCGGCGTGCCGCCCAGGTAGTGCGCGTAGGCCGGCCCGTCGACCACGAGCTGGTTGATGTACGCCAGGTCGTGCCCCGCCGCCGGCAGGAAGTTGAAGCCGTCGAGGTCCTGCGGGTCGACCGGGATCGACACGCTCGAGTTGTGCTCCTCGAGGCGCAGGAAGGTCTCGAGGATGTTGCGCTCCCCCTGCTGCACCATCTGACCGTTGGCGTGCAGCTTCTCGGAGTAGAGCGCCGGCGAGACCCACATCCCGTGCCCGTCGTGCCCCTCGCTCTCGGGGAAGAGCTGCTCCATGAAGCGCGCCACGTGGTAGAGCGCGGTGGAGTTCGTCGCCACCACCTCCACCTTCTTGCCCTTGCGGTGGCAGAGGGTGCGCGCGGCCGCGTGAACCAGCGCCGGGTTGGCCCAGAAGTCGTCCACGTCGGTACGCTGCTTCATCACGGCGAAGCCGGCCACGAACTCGCCGATGTCGATGCCCGCGAGCGCGATGCCCACCAGCCCCACGTCGCTCAGGATCGAGAAGCGACCGCCGATGTCGTCGGGCACCTCGAAGGTCGCGTACTTCTTCTGCTCGGCCAGCAGGCGCAGGGCCCCCTTCTTCGCGTCGGTGGTGACGAGAATGAAGTCCCGCGCCTGATCTCCGTGGATGTTCTCGAGCAGCCGCCGCAGGACGCGGAAGGCCAGCGCGGTCTCCGTAGTGGTCCCCGACTTGGAGATCACGTTGATGCCCACGCGCTTGCCGCGAAGAAGATCCAGCGTGTCGCGGAAGTGGTCGGGGTCCATGTTCTGGCCGAGGAAGTGAATCTCGGGCGCGTTGCCCCGCTCCTCGCGGCTCAGTCGGTTGAAGTGCGTGTGGCTGAGCGCCTGCACGGTGGCCTCGACCCCGAGGTACGACCCGCCGATGCCGAGCGACACGTAGGCGTCGATACGCGACGAGAGGTCCGCCGCCACGCTCTGGATGTGCTCCAGGTGCTCGGCGCTGAGCCGCTCCGGCAGATGGAGCCACCCGAGCATCGGCACGTCACCATCGCGGAAGTTCCCGCGCCCCTCCGTGAGGGCGCGGTGCACCGCCAGCACCTCGGGCACCATCGCGTCGAGCTCCGCCCGCGTGACGGGGTGCGGATCTCCCGGCGCCTCGAGCAGGTAGGTGAGGTCCAGCGTGACGCGATTCTGCTCGGCGAAGGCCGGCGCGCCGTAGGGCTGCCGCTCCCCCGCGCCCCGCTGACGCTGTCGCACGATGCTGCCGTTTTCCGCGTACTCGTAAAGCGCAACCGTCTTGCTCACAGATCTCCTCCCTCGACCGCGTGTGCCGCTCCGACTTCCACGTAACTGGACGACGGGACCGAGTGTGCCCGACGACGCGCGGAAACTCCAGGGTTTGACGTGGGTGAAGCTAGCTACGCGGCGGCTTGCGACCCGCTGGCGGTCGCGGGCTCGGCGGGCTCGGGCGACGCCGCCGGGAGCATGACCACCGCCCGGGTGCCCTGATCAGAACCGCTCTCCAGCCAGAGCTCGCCCCCGAGCTGGGTCACGATGCCGTGACAGACCGAGAGCCCGAGGCCGAGGCCCTGCCCCTGCGGCTTGGTGGTGAAGAAGGGGTCGAACACGCGGTTCAGCACGTCCGGGGGCACCCCACGCCCGGTATCCTGGATCTCCACCACCACGCGGCCGGTCTCGCTCACCCGCGTCGTGAGGGTGATCTCGTTGTCCTCGGGGGCGCCCTCCTCGATGGCCTGCGCCGCGTTGAGCACGAGGTGCAGCATCACCTGGCCGAGCCGCGCCGGGCTCCCCTTCACGGGCGGCGTCTCGCCGTAGCGCTTCACGACCCGCGCCCGGTGCTTGACCTCGTTTCCGGCCACGTTCAACGCGCTGTCGAGGAGCGCGGGCAGGTCGGCCTGCCCCTCAACCACGTCGTCGGTGCGGGCCATGAGCTTCATGTCCTGGGCGATGCGGTGCACGCGCTCGGCCCCCTGACCCGCCTCGGCGAGCGCCTGCACGAGCTCTGCCGCGGTCGCGTCTCCGATCGGCAGCTCCGGGGCGGCGCCGGCCAGCATCTCGCGCACGAAGGACAGGTTGGTCTCGACGTAGGTCAGCGGGTTGTTCACCTCGTGCGCCACGCCGGCGGCGAGCGTCCCGAGCGAGGCCAGCCGGTCCGACAGGGCCAGGCGATCCTGCATGGCCTTGCGCACGGTCACGTTCGTGCCGTAGAGGTTCGCGTAGCCCTCGGTGGCGAGAATGCGGATCGCCACCTCGTAGGTCTGCCCGTCGCACGCGCACTCCACCACGCGCACGCGGCTCATCTCCCAGGTGCGCCGGACCTCCTTGAGCATCGCCTCGGGCAGGCGGTCGCCGACCCCCCGGGACCAGCACCGGAGAAGCTCAATGGCGGCGGGGTTCGCGTAGAGAATCAGGCCCTCGCGATCCACGCGAAGCACGGGACTCGGGCTCTCGGCCGCGAAGCGCGCCTCGCCCTCGAGCTTCGCCTCCGCCCGCCGCCGCTCGTGCAGAAAGAGGAGACTCACCGCCAGCACGAACGCCGTCGCCGACGAGAAGCCCGCGAAGTGCCACCACTGGAGCTCCGAGACGGAGTTCGGCTGCGGAAACGTCACGCCCACGCGATGCAGCGCGAAGAAGGCGCTCACCATGGCGAGCATCACCGTCGCGGCCACCGCACCGGCCCGCGTGCCGAGGAGAAAAGCCGCCATGAGCGGGGCCGGCAAGGCCCAGGCCAGCGCCGCGGAGACCAGCCCGCCGTTGAGGTAGGTCATGGCGCCGATGGCCACGACCTGCGCGGCGAGCATCAGCGTGGCCGCCAGCCGGGCGGAACCGAGGTAGCGCATGAGGACGGGAAGCCCGCCCACGAAGAGGCCCGCGAGGCCCAGGGTCCATGCCGTCGCGTGATGGGGCTCGGGCATGTGCAGCGCTTTCGGCAGCAGCGCGAGCGACGCGGCCGCCATGCCGAAACAGGAGAACACGATGACGCGCACGCGCACCACGAGCTCGTGCGTCGGCGTGGCCCGCTGCGGCGCAAACCCATCGGCGAAGCGTCCCAGGCGGCGCGCGAGCCCCATCCCCGCCCCCCTTCCGTCCTCCGCCGGCCCGGCGGCTCCGCTTTCGATGAGCTGCGACATGATGCTCCGGCTCCCATTCGGATCATCGACCGGGTGGAGGCCCGCTTGAGTCACGCCGCGGTCGGAGCGCTGCCACGCGCTCCCCCGGTCGGTGCCTCAGCTCACCGAGGCGGCGTAGACCACGAGGCCCGCCTCCACGCTCGGCGGGGGGAGCCCGAGCCGCGCGGTCCAATCGGCAGGCCGATGCAGGGCCACGCGGTCGAAGCCCGCGCGCCGCAGCATGGCCACCCCTGTGGCTGAATTGGGGATCTGGGTCGCCTCGGGGGTACGCGAGAGCGTGTGCACCCCCCAGCGCACCACGCGCGCCGCCACCCCGAGGCCCGCTTCGAGCTCTCGATGGTAGGCCTCGGCCAGGTAGGTTCCTCCCCCACAGTGCCGGAGGAGCGCCGCCACCCGGGCGAAGATGCCCTCCTGCTGCGCCAGCGAGAAGTAGGTGATGAGGCCCTCGGTGACGACCACCGTGGGAGCGCGCGCCACGAGCGCCGTCCCGAGGTCCGCGGCGTAGTCCCGGCTCGCCAAGAGGTCGAGCGCCGCGAGCTGGTGCCCCGCGGGACGCCTCTCACCGAGGAGCTCGCGCTTCAGCGCCACCATGTCGGGCAGGTCGGCTTCCAGACACGGAATGCCTCGACGCGCCGCCAGCGCGGTGGCGCGCGGACTGAGGCCCGCGGCGAGCTCCACGAGCTGCGCCGGTGCGAGCTCCTCGACCAGCGCATCGATCATGCGGTGCCGCTGGAGCATCAGCTCCTCGAGGGACGGATAGCCGAGCCGGCGGCCCAGGGCGAAGACCGGCACGCTCGCGCCGCGAAGCAGCCGGCCGAGCGCGGTGTCGAAGGCCTCCGAGCCCGAGATTCCGGCCCGGACCCACACCTGTCCGGTGTAGTGCGCGGTGAAGGAGATGCTCTTCCAGCGGGACGGCATCGCAGCCACTCTAGCGCCTCGCGAGCGGTCGTGATAGGGACCCGCCCACGGTCTCGCGACCGTCGGTGGTCTGTCGTTGACCAGGGCAACTTTTCGGACGGGCCAGGGCCTGTCGTATACTTGTAGACGAATGCACCTGCCGGCCCACTTCGGCAAGTTCCGGCTGATGGAGCGCATCGGCGGCGGACGCCTCTCGCAGGTCTTCCGCGTCGGCCGACGCGGCGCCACGCGCGCGCCCTCCGTGGCGCTGAAGCGCGTCAACCCGGCGCTCATCGGCGAGGACGCCTTCGTGCAGCTCGTGGTGCGCGAGGCGGGGCTCCTCTCGCGCCTCGAGCACGACAGCCTCTGCGCGTGCCACGAGATGGGCGTGGTGGACGGCAGCGCCTTCCTCACCCTGGATCTCGTCGACGGCTGCACGCTGCGGGCGCTCATGCGGCGGCTGGCGCAGCTCGAGGTGCGGCTCACCGTGTCGGCGGTGCTCGCGCTCGCCTATCAGCTCGCCACGGTGCTCGACTATCTGCATCGCGAGTGCCCGACCCCCCTCGTGCACCTGGACCTGAGCCCCCAGAACGTGATGCTCACGCGAGACGGGCAGGCCAAGCTCATCGACTTCGGCATCGCCCGCTTTCTCGACGGGCACGACCCGCCCCCGCTCGGCGGGAAGATCGCCGGCACGGTGGGCTACATGTCCCCCGAGCAGGCCCGCGGCGCGACGACGCTCGACGCGCGCGCCGACCAGTTCGGCCTCGGCATCTTGCTCTGGGAGCTCCTCACGGGTCGCCGTCTCTTCCGCGGCGGCAACACGAGCGGCACCTGGAAGAAGATGCGCGAAGGCGACATCCCCACGGGCTCGCTCGGCGGCGACCGGCCCACGCCGCTGGTGAAGGTGGTGGCGCGCCTGCTCGGCCCCGCCCCCGAGGACCGCTATCCGCACCTCGGCCAGGTGGGCGCCGAGCTCTCCGCGGGGGCCACCCAGCCCCTCTCCGGTCGCCGGCCGCTCTCGGCGCTCGTGAGTCGCCTGCTCGCCGACCCCTCGTTCGATCCCTACGACGTGGTGACGCGACCCGAACGCGAGGCGAGCGCCCCCGAGATCCCGCGCGGGGACTTCGAGACCGACGAGTACGAGGAGATCAGCATCCAGGTGGATTTCGGCGCGGGCACCCCCGGCGCCCAGATCCGCGCCGCGGTGCCCGACCCGAACGAGCCGCCGACCTCCCCCTTCCTCGAGACGATCCCCGAGAGCCGGGCCGGCGGGGTCTACTGAGCGGCGGGGACTATCCGTTCTTCCGCGCGAACTCGACCATGAAGTCCGAGACCGCCTTGACCCACTCGAGCGGCACGGCGTTGTAGGTCGAGACGCGGATCCCGCCCGCCGAGCGGTGCCCCTTCAGGCCCACCATCCCCGCGGCCTTGGCCTCGGAGACGAACTTGGCCTCGAGCTCCTCCGACGGGAGCCGGAAGACCACGTTCATCAGCGAGCGGCTCCCCTTCTCGACGGGGGCGCGATAGAAGCCCGCGTGCGCGTCGAGCACGCCGTAGATCAGGCTCCCCTTGGCCTGGTTCTCCTTCTCCATCGCCACGAGCCCACCCTTGCCCTTGAGCCACTTGAGCGTCTTGCCCACCACGTAGATCGGGAAGCAGGGGGCCGTGTTGAGGAGCGAGTTCTCCTTGGCCACCGCCTTGTAGCTCATCAGGCTGGGCAGGTCCTCGCGCGCCTGCGCCAGGAAGTCCTTCTTCACCACGATCACCGTCACACCGGCCGGCCCGAGGTTCTTCTGCGCGCCGGCGTAGATGAGCGCGAAGCGCTGCGCCGGGAAAGGCCGCGAGAGGATGTCCGAGGACATGTCCGCGACGAGCGGCGCCCGCGTCTCGGGCCACCACTGCCACTGCGTGCCGAAGATCGTGTTGTTCGAGGTCAGGTGCACGTACGCCGCGCCGTCGGTGAAGCGGCACTCCTCGGCGCGCGGGATGCGCAAGAAGACCTTGTTCTCCTCGGTGTTCGCGGCGATGTTCGGCGTGCCGAAGTGCTTGGCCTCCTTCACCGCCTTCTGCGACCAGGCCCCCGTTACCAGGTAGTCCGCGCTCTTGTCCTTGGCCAGGAAGTTCATCGGCACCAGCGCGAACTGCGTCGTCGCGCCGCCGCCCATGAAGAGCACCTGCGTATCGTCGCCGAGGCCCAGGAGCTCCTTGAGCAGCGCCTGCGTCTCGTTGTGCACCGCCTCGTACTCCTTGCCGCGGTGGCTGGCCTCGAGGATCGACATCCCCGTGCCAGCGAAATCGAGGAATTCGGCCTTCACCTCCTCGAGCACCGAGAGGGGCAGGGCCGCTGGACCCGGATTGAAGTTCATCACGCGCTTGGTCACGATCGCTTCTCCTTTTCGCTCAGGTACGCGCCGATCTTCTCGACCACCTGATCGCCGATGCGGCCGAGGTTCTCCTTACTGCTGCCCCCCACGTGCGGCATCATGATCACGCGCGGCGCCTTGAGCAGCGGGCAATCGGTCGGGGGCGGGTCGCTGGTCCAGACGTCCGTGGCGTAGCAGCCGACGTGCCCGCTCTCGAGGGCCTTCGCCAGCGCCGCCTCGTCGACGCACTCGCCGCGGCCGGTGTTCACGATGATCACGCCCTTCTTCATCTTGCCGAGCGTGTCGGCGTTGATCATCTGCCGCGTCTCGGCCGTGAGCGGCGTGTGCAGCGAGAGGTAGTCCGACTCGGCGATCACGCGCTCGAGCGGCCAGAGCTCCGCCGCCGGCGAGCTCTTGACGTACGCGTCGTAGGCCACCACGCGCATCTCGAAGCCCTTCGCGCGCTGCGCTACCGCCGAGCCGATGCGCCCGATGCCGATCAAGCCGAGGGTCTTCTTGTAGAGCTCGGTGCGCTTGATCTCGTTCTTCAGCCACTTCCCCTCGACCATCGCGCTGTGCCCCGTAGTGAGCTGGTTCGGCGCGGCGATCATCAGCGCCATGGCCAGCTCGGCCACCGCCACCGTCGAGGCCTCCGGCGTGTTGTCCACGCGGATCCCCTTCTGCTTGGCGGCCTCGGCGTCCACGTTATCGAGCCCCACGCCGCCGCGAATGATCAGCTTCAGCTTGGGGGCCGAGTCCATATACTCGCGCGTGCACTTGGTCTTGCTGCGCACGAGTACGACCTCCGCCTCGGCGAGGCGCGCCTTGTCCTCGGTGACCTCCCCGAACTTGGCCAATCGGCCGGGGAGCGACGCATCGAACGCATCCGAAATCAGGATCAGCATCGGTTCTTCTCCTGTTGGGTTCCCATCGGCAATACGGCACGCACGCGCGAGGCGGGCGCAGACGCGCAGGGCCGGAGCCCTACGGCGAGCCTACTGCTCTCGCCGCGACGCGCCTCACGCTCGAATCGCATGGCGGGGATCTAACACATCGCGGCGCATTCCGCGAGCGGGACGCCTCCGAGGAGGGGCCGAAGCTGATGCAGGTCAAGAATGCGGGGACGCCTAGAGCGAGGACGCGACGCCGGACGGTCGGCGGCCCGTCGGAAGGGCGGCGCCCGCGCTCCTTGCGGGAGGGGATCCGCGTGCGGCAAGATGCGCGGCCCATGACGCGTCGGATGGTGTGCGCCACCCTTACCGCAGTCGGCGTCTTTCTCCTCGGAAGCGGAGTCGCTCGCGCCCGCCCCGAGGGAGTGCGCCTCTCGGTGGTCGAACCGGCCCACACCTCCATGGGAGTGGCCTGGAACACCGTCGACGGCGCCCCGGAGGCGGTGGTCGAGTACCGGCCGGTACCGCCCCGAGGCCTCGGCGGCGACGGCGCGGCGGCACGCCCGTGGCAGCGCACGGTCGGAGTCACGCGCCCGCTCGGCGGCCCTCTCGGGACCCTGAGCGAGGTAGTCCTCACGGGCCTCGCCCCGGGCGCGACCTACGTCTATCGCGCGGGCGGACCGCGGGGCGGCTTCTCGACGGAGTACCGCTTCCGCACCGCTCCCGCACCGCACCCCGTCTGCGGCCACGTGCGGCTGGCCTACGCGGCCGACTCCCGCGCCGAGGGCTGGCAGAAGGGCTTCGGGGCGAGCGCGCGCTGGCCGCTCCTCGCCGCCCAGGCCCTCACCCGGGGGGCTGCGCTGATCTTGCACGGAGGAGACATCGTCCACGACGGCCGCAAGCCGGTGCAATGGGCCCACCACGTGCGCACGAGCGAGCTCGTGGCGGCGCGGCTGCCGATCATGTACGCGCTCGGGAACCACGACGACGGCCCCGGGGAAGGCGAACGCGCGAACTACAACCGCCTGCTGCTCCTGCCGCGCGCCGCACGGGCCCTCGGCGGTCACGGCGTCGAGGACTACTACGGCTTCCGCTACGGCAACGCCGTCATCGTCGCGCTCTCGACGGAGACCTTCCGCGGCGGGGCGCGCCCGTTCGCCGAGCAGGCCCGCTGGCTGGACCGCTTTCTCGCGCGGAACCCCGCCCGCTGGCGCGTGGTCTTCATGCACCGACCGATCTACACGCACCGCATCTGGCCGATCAACCATCCCCCGAACGAGGCGGGCCAGAACGCGGCGCTGGTGCCCATCCTGAACAAGCACCGCGTGGACCTCGTACTCGCGGGGCACAACCACTGGTACGAGCGCTTCGCCGCCTCCCGCTGCGCGAACGGCGCGAGCCCGTCCCCCTGCCCTGTAGCCCCAGGTGAGAGGGGAACGGTCTACGTGACCTCCGCCGGCGGCGGCGCCTTCCCGGTCCCCTTTCCCGGCAAGACGAGCCCTGCACGCCCCGCGGCGGCGACGGGCTTTCATCTGGTGCTGGTCGAGCTCGAGCCCACGCGCCTCGTCTTGCGCGCCCTCGCCGAGGACGGACGGGAGCTCGACCGCCACGAGATCGGCAAGCGCGACCCGGAGGGGCAGAGCTGCGACACGCACCCACCTCCGCCGTGATCGCGATTCGAGCAGCGCGCGCACCGGTGATAGACTGAAAGGGAGGTCCTCACCGACGATGCGACGCGGCGCTCTCCCCCCCGGCCGGACAGTGTGCAGGTTTTCTGCACACCGCGCGCGCGCCCCCCTCGCCCTGCCGCTCCTCCTCTGCGCCGCGCTCCCCGCCTGCGTGCGGGGAGGCTTCGCCGCGGAGAGCTTCTCGGGTCAGATGGCCGACGGCAGCCTCGGGCTGACCGACGGCGCGCTTCCCGGCGGAACGGACGGTCTGCGGACGCCCGGCGACGGCGACGGCGCCCGGCCCGATGGTCCCGGGTCCGACGGCCTCATCTCGCGAGCCGACCGCGGCGGCGCGCGCGACAGCAAGACCTCCGTCGGCGAGGGCGGGGCGTCGATCGCAGATCGCGGCGCCTCGAGTGCCGACCGCGGGGCCACCGCGCCAGATCAACGGCTCCTGGCCGTGGACCTCGGACTGCAGCCGGCGGACGCCAAGATCCCCTCCTTCGACGTCGGGACCCTGCCGAATCCCTTCGGCCAGATCACCGGCACCCTCTCGCTCAAGACGAGCGGCCTGCTCACCTGCTCGGGCGCTGCCGACAAGGACTGCAAGGGAGAGCTCTTCGTCGGCGTCTACAGCCGCGCGTTCCCCCCCTTCGACACGCTCTCGCTGCTCGCCGGCCGCTCGCTCCCCTACGCCGACCTGAGCGGCGGACAGACGGTGCCCTTCACCCTCTCCAAGGTGCCCGCCGGCTACCCCGTCTATCTGTGGGCCTTCCTGAAGGAGAGCGGGCCGATCGGCACCTCCACCGACCCGTCCGTCGGAGATCCCGTCACCTCGACCCAGACCCCGGCCATCCCGATAGCCGGCAGCTCGATCAACGTCGTGCTGCAGCTCCGCTCGCGCTGGTTCGCCCCGTGAGGTGAGGGGTCAGGGCCCGGCGCTACTGCCGCGGCTCGAGCACCACGCGCGCCGGTCGGCTGGTCGGGGCCTGGCCGATGCGCAACGTGTCCCCATCTACCTCGTGAACGCAGCCGTCGCAGAGCACGCGATACCCGGCCCGGTAGACGCGGGGCGGAACGACGAGCTCCGTGGGTGCCGCGCTCTCCGGGTCCGGGTCGAAGACCACCTCGAAGCGCCGCGCCCCCGGCTCGAACCCGTAGCGCCGCGGTCTTCCTGCGACGCGCGACGGATAGGGCCGGACGAGCGACGCCAGGAGCTCCGGTTTCTCACGCCCCGTCTCGTCGAGCAGCCCGTACCCGGCGTCCTTCCCGTAGTGCCAGACCATCGTCCCCGCCGCCACGGCCCCGGCCGCCGCGTACTCCGCGTCCAGGTAGGCCGCGATCCCCGGATGACCCGCGACGCCCCCGTACTCGCCGAGCCAGAGCGGTGCGCCGAGAGCCCGCGCGTCCGCCGCCAGCGCCGCCACGTGATCGACCACGGCTTGCCTGCGCTCCTCGGAGAAACCGAGCCCCTGCTCCGCCGTCGCGTCGTAGCTGTGCGGCGCGTACACGAAGGGTCGCCCCGCGATCGGCCGGAGCCCCGTCGGGAGGCCCATGTTGCGGCTCGCCGCGGGCTCCAGGAAAGGAAGCCAGTGCGGGGCCTCGGCCTGCACGCGCGCGCTGACCCGTTCGTAGAACGGCTGCAACCGCGCGGCCTCGAAGCTCCAGACCGGATGGCTCCCCCAGTGCGGCTCGTTCATCACGTCGAAGCCGACCACGGCGCGCGAGCCCGCCAAGCGCCGCGCGACCGCGGCCCAGGCCTCCGCATAGCGTTCCTGCAGCGCGCCGTCCCGCCAGAAGCCGTCGAAGCAGCCGGTCACCTCCGGCGTGGCGTAGGCCAGGAGCCACAGCTCGGGCACCTTGTGCCGGGCGTAGTTCTCCTCGGGGCAGGTCCAGCGCGGCGCGCCGTTTCCCTCGGGGAAGCCCTCGCCCCAGACGTCCTGGTGCAGATCGAGCACGACCAGGAGCCCGGCCTCCTCGGCCCACCGCACCCGCTCGGCCAGGCGCTCCAGGTAGTCGCGGTCGATGCGTCCACGCTCGGGCTCCACCGCCGCCCACGCCACGAGCAGGCGCACCGCGTTCAGCCCCCAGTCCGTTCGCACCCGCCGGAAGTCCTCGGCTCGGTGCCACGCGAAGCGAGAGGTCCGCTTGTGCTCGCCCGAGAGGTTGACCCCCCGCAGGATCACGGCCCTCCCGTCGGCGTCGCGCAGAAAACCATCGCGCACCGCGAGGCGCGTCGGGGGCACGCCGTCGTCGGCCACGCACCCGAAGGACGCGAGCCCGACGAGGCTCAGCCCGACGAGCGCGCGGCCGCCGCCACTCACTTGTACTCGGTGTGACAGGCGGCGCAGGCCTTGCGCACTCCCTCGAGAGCGTCGGAGACCCCGCTCGCGTTCTTCGCCTGGGCGGCGGTCACGAGCTTGCCCGACTCGCCGTGCATCTGACCGGCGTAGGTGGCGAAGCTCGGCGCCTTCTGCTGCGCGAACTTGTCCCGCAGGAGCGCGGCGGTGGCCACGAGCTTCTGGCCCACGCCGACGAGCGCCTCGTGCTCCTCGGCGCTGAAGCTCTTCTGCTTGCGCTTGCCGAACCACGGATCGACCGTGTGCGCTTGGAAGTGCATCAGCTCCTTCAGCGTCGGGATCTGCGGGATCTGCTCGAGGGTGTAGTCCTGCTTGGGCTTGGGTACGCACCCCGCGGCGAGCAGGCCGAGGCCCACCCACGCGACGATCGTCGTTGGTCTCATTTCACGCCGTCCAGTTGAGGGTGAAGGGCTCGTCCTTGAGCATCAGAGAGCGTTCGAGCGCGGCGAGGGCCAGCGTCCGCACGTCGGAACTCAGATGGACCAGGTGCCGCGAACGCTCGAGCGCCCCCGAGGTGATGGCCCGCAGCGCGCCGAGCAGCGCTTCGGGCCGCGTGCGCATGTGCACGCACGCGCAGACGTTGCGGAGCAGGTTCTGCACCTCGAGCTTGCCCCGGTAGGCCTCCTGGAGCTCCGAGACGAAGTTCGTCTCCGTCGCGATCCCCACCGTCGCCCCCGGCTCCGCCTCGGCGAGCTGCGCCAGGCGCTGGTGGATGAAGCGCGTACTCCCCACTCCCACGTGCTCGCGCCCCGCTCGCGCGAGGGCCACGCGAACGTGCGCGTGCGGCACCTCGGGATGGAGTAGCAGATGTCCTCGCGGGTGGCGCGCCACGAAGGCCTCGATCACCTCGGCCTCGGTCTTGACGTGCACGTTGCACTCGCCGGTCCAGACCACCAGCTCCGCCTCGCGGAGCTCGGTGTCGGTCAGCCCGCCGTCGCGCTCCGTGTGCCGCCAGAAGGCCAGCCGCGAGAGGCCGAGCTCCGCCGCCACGTTCGCCGCCAGATGCTGGTCCGGCAGAAAGACCGGACACCCTCCGCGCTCGAGCACCCAGCGCACCGCGTTCGTGGCGTTCGACGAGGTGCAGATGATGCCACCGAACTCCCCCGTCACGGCCTTCACCTGCGCGCTCACGTTGGTGTAGCAGACGGGGATGAACTGGCCCCGCTGCAGCGTCCGCGCGTCGTGCACCGTCGGGGCGAGGAGGGCCGTGCGCTCCAGCATCTCGACCACGAGGTCCTCGGGGGCCGAGGCCTCGAGCGAGCAGCCCGCGTCCACGTCGGCGAGCACCACCTGCTGCTCGGGCCGCGCGAGGATCGCCGACGACCCGGCCATGAACGGCACGGTGATGCAGACGAGCAGCTCCCGGTCGCTCTCTCGTCCCGCCCGCGCCAGCGCCTGCGAATCGGCCTCGACGAGCTGCGCCCCGGCCTCGCGCAAGAGGCGCTTGATCCAGGTGGGCTGGTAGTAATGGATGAGGAAGAGCGACCGGCCCTGGACCTCCGCCACGAGCGCGCGGAGCTCCGCGAGCACCGCCTCCTCGGGCTGCCGATCGAGCGGCGCGCAGGTCTCCTCGGCCGTGAAACGCTGGCTGATGTCGTGTTGCATGGCTTCGCCGCCCTCATCCCGGGCGCCGGCCCGGTGCCGCGTATTCTATGCGGGCCTGCGGGCGGTGGCCAACCCCCGACGATGAGATCCCCGACGAAGCGCCGCGGCTCGGCACGCTCGGCGGAGCGCCTGCGGTATGCTGACCTGATGCGCCCCTCACCGCTGGACGTACGGCGCGCCCGAGCCGAGACCCCCGGCTGCGAGCGCGTCCTGCACCTGAACAACGCCGGTGCCTCGCTCATGCCGTCGTGCGTGATCGAAGCGGTCGGCGCCCACCTTCGACGCGAGGCCGAGGTCGGCGGGTACGAGGCCGAGGCGGAGGCTGCCCCGCGGCTGGCGGAGGTCTACGACCACGCGGCGCGGCTCCTCGGCTGCGCGCCGGACGAGGTGGCGGTGCTGGACAGCGCCACCCGCGCGTGGGATCTCGCGGCGCACAGCCTTCCGCTCGCCCCCGGGGATCGCATCCTCACCGCGCGCTCCGAGTACGCGAGCAACTACATCGGCCTCCTGCAGCTCGCGCGGCGCACCGGCGCGACCCTCGAGGTCCTCCCCGACGACGAGACGGGCCAGCTCGACCTCGCGGCCCTGGAGCGCCAGCTCGACGAGCGGGTCAAGCTCGTGGCCCTCACGCACGTCCCGACGAACGGGGGCCTGGTGCAGCCGGCGGCCGAGGTGGGACGCCTCGCCCGAAGCGTGGGCGCCACCGTGCTGCTCGACGCGTGCCAGTCCGCGGGCCAGCTCCCCCTCGACGTGCGCGAGCTCGGGTGCCAGCTCCTCGTGGCAGCCGGGCGCAAGTACCTGCGTGGCCCTCGGGGCACGGGGCTGCTCTACGTCGAACGCGCCCTCTGCGCGCGACTCGAGCCGATCTTCCTCGACCTCCACGGCGCCACCTGGGTCAGCCCCGAGCGCTACGACGTGAACCCCGGCGCGACGCGCTTCGAGACCTGGGAGAGCAACGTGGGTGCGAAACTCGGGCTGGGAGCCGCGCTGGCCTACGCCCTCGACTTCGGCCCGGAGCCGATCTGGACCCGGATCTCGGTGCTCGGCCGGGCGCTCCGCGAACGACTGACCGAGCTGCCCGACGTCGCCGTGCACGACCTCGGGCGCGCGCCGTGCGGCCTCGTGAGCTTCACCGTCGCGGGGTCGTCCCCCGACGCGCTCTGCGCACGCTTGCGCCAGAAGGGGATCAACGTCTCGGTCTCGCGACGAAGCTCCACGCTTCTCGACATGCAGGCCCGGGGACTGCCCGACCTGCTGCGCGCCTCGGTGCACTACTACAACACGGAGGAAGAGCTGGAACGCTTCGTGCGCGCGCTCAGCGAGGCGCGCTGACGCGAAGGTAAATCTATTGCGTCGCCAGCTTGCGGTGCGCCGCCCAGTCGGGTACGGGCGCCTGCTCGAGGCGCTGGATCGCCGCGGGCAGGTCGAGGAGCCCCGCCCGCTGCTTCACCGCCAGGATGCGCGCGAGCGCGTCGTTCACGCGGGTCTGCACCTCCTGGGCCGTGGCCTTGACCACGCGGCTCGCGCCCGTCAGATCCTTCACGTTCAGCTCGAGCCCGCCGTCCCAGGCCTTGACGAGCAGGTCGCGCGCCTTCACCGCGTCCACGACGGTGCCCGTCATCAGCATGTCGGCCCCGGCGAGGAGCGAGAGCGCCGCGGCCTGCTCGAGCGGCCAGTAGCGCGTGATGGCCTGCATGTTGAGATCGTCGGTGACCGTCACCCCGGCGAAGCGCGGGTCCTGCCGGCCCCGGAGCAGCGCGACGACCGCGGGCGAGAGCGTCGCGGGCCAGCTCGGGTCGATCGCTCGATAGACCACGTGACTCACCATCACGAAGGCCGCCTGGGGACTCTGCCTGAGCCCCTGCCAGAAGGGCACGAGGTGCGTCTGCTCGAGCGCCGCGACGCTGCTCGGGTCCACGGCCAGGCCGAGGTGCGTGTCCGACGCCGTTCCGCCGTGCCCCGGGAAGTGCTTGAGCGTGGTCAGGACCTTCCCCTCGTGGTAGCCGCGCAACGCCGCCGTCACGCAATCGGCGGCGCGCTTCGGATCGGACGCGTAGGCGCGGTCCCCGATCACGTTGCTCCCCACCACGAGCACGTCGGCGTCGGGCCCGAGCGTCACGTCGATCCCCGTATAGAGGAGCTCCTCCGCCTGCGCGCGCGAGACCTGGTAGACGTAATCCGTCCCCCGATCGCACTGCAGCTTGGCCGAGGGAAAGCGCGTGACCTGCGACGGCGCCTCGAAGTAATGCACGCGCCCCCCTTCGTGGTTCGTGGAGGCGAAGACGGCCGCGCTCAGGCCGTTCGTCTGCGCGCAGCGCTGCAGCGCCAGGTTGGCCTGACGGAGCGCTCCCTCGGTGGTCACGTCGCTGCCGTGGTAGACCACGCCACCCGGCTGAAGCTCGGCGATCTGCGCACAGCTCGCGGCATAGCGGGCAAAGAGGAGCTGCCCCACCCGCTGCCTGGGCGTGAGCCGCTGGATGAAGGCCGCGAGCGGGTCGCTTCCGTCCAGGCGCGGCCCGAGCTCGGCCGAAGGAGGCGGCGCATCGACGCGGCCGTCCGAAATCGGGGACGCGGCGTCGGCGACTGCGCCGTCCACCGACGACGCCGGCGGTGACGAGCACCCCGAGCCGAACGTCGTGAGCGAGCTCCCGAGGCAGACCGCGAGAAGCGGCAGAACGTGGCGCATGGCCTTTGCTTACTGTGGCCCCGCGCGCCGCGCAAGCCGCTCCGGACCTCGCGCCGCCGCTACGGCAGGGGCGTCGGGGCCGCGAAGTACTTGGTCACGGCCGCCTTGAACTGGCCGCCGTCGGTGGTGATGTAGGTCTGGTTGCCCGCCCCCACACCGAAGGTCGCCCCCACGCCCCCCGCCGCCACGAACTCGGGCACGTGGTCGAACAGGTACTTCACGCGGTTGTCCCGGTAGCGCCCGGCGCTGCCGCCGGGGGTCGCGCTCGGCACGCCGAAGGGCATCTGCCACCAGAGCAGCGGCTTGCCCACCCCCTGCGAGATGGACTTCGCCCAGGCCAGGTGCTCGGCGAAGTTGGGGCTCGTCTTGTTGGTGGCGTCCCAGTACCAGGGCCCGTCGTTGCGCTGGCAGTTCGGGTCCACGTGCGCCTCGAAGCAGCCCGCGTCCCGGTCCAGCGTCTCGATCACCACCAGGTCCGCTTCGCCCGCGCCCACCTGCGTCAGAAAGGTCGCGATCGCCGTCGCGGTGCCGGCCCAGCGCGAGGCGTGAAAGCCCACGACGGTCTTCGGCGCGTAGGTGCGCGCGAGCTTCACCAGACACCGGCCCACGCCCACGAGCGTCGCCGGCAGCGCCGAGCACTCCGAGGCGAAGGCCCCGACCTTGGCCGCCACCTTCGTCGGATCGCCCCCCGGGGCCTTCTGCTGGGCGAAGCCCCAGAAGTCCGCTTCGAAGTGCACGACCGCCGGCTGTCCGAAGGCGCCGAGCCGCTGGAAGAGCAGGCGCGCGCTCTCCCAGTAGGCCTTCATGTAGCCGTCGTTCGCGAGCGAGGAGAGGTTCCCCTCCCCCGCGGCCGCCATGCCGTAGAGCGAGAACATGGGCACCACGCCGTGGGCCCTGGCGGTGCTGGCCATGAGGTCCACGAAGCCGCCGTTCGCGTTCCAGTCGGGCCACCCGCCCTGCCCCTTCAACCCCGTGAGGTAGCAGTAGTGCAGGTCGAGCGTCACGCCGAGGGTGTAGGCGCCGTCCTTGTTGTGATCGGCGTCCAGGTCGTTGCCCATGCCGACGAGAAACCGCGCCGGTCGGCCGAGCTTCTTGGCCAGGGCCGCCGCGCTGGAGCTGCCCGCGCTCCCGTCCCGCGGGCCCGCGCCGTCTTTCGTCGCGCTGTCTCCCCGGGGCCCATCCGAGCGGGGCCCGTCGCCTCCCGCCCCGTCGCTCCCGGCAACCGGTCCGTCGCGGCGCGAACCGAGCTCGGTGCTCGCGAGATCGCCCGCACCGGCCGGACCGTCGGTCGAGCGAACGCTCGGCGTCTGGGAGCACGCCGCGAGCGCCCCGAGCAGCAGCGCGCCCAGCCTCGCCCGCGGGGAAGCACCAATCATTGGGGCCCGAAGTGTCGCTGGTGCTCGACCAGGATGCAGCGGTTCTCGACCACCGTCAGCCCCGCGGCCTGCGCCCGGAGCGCCGCCTCGGTATTGGCCACGCCGAGCTGCATCCACAAGCTGCGCGCCCCCACGGCGATGGCCTCCTCCACGATCGGCCCCACCTCGGCGCTGCGGCGGAAGACGTTCACGAGGTCGATCGCCCCGGGAACGTCCCGCAGCGAGGCGTAGCAGCGCAGCCCCTGCCACTCGCGCAGCGTCGGGTTCACGGGGATCACCTCGTAGCCCTGCGCGCGCAGGTACTCGGCCACGTGGAAGCTCGGCCGTTCCGGTCGGTCGGAGAGCCCCACCACGGCCACGCGGCGCACCTGCGTCAGCAGGCCTCGCATCTGCTCGCTCGACGGGTTGCGAAAGACGCGGCGCAGCTCGGGGGTCGCGCCCACCGCCGCCGGGTGACCCGGCCTCTGCTCCGCCGTTGCGTCGCCCGCGACGCTCGCCAGCAGCGCGCCGAACGAGAGTCCGATGCTGCCCCGAATCCACCTGCTCGCTCTCCGACGCATCCCGTCCTCCTCAGACCTGGCGGGCCGCCCGCTGCGGCTGCGGCTCCGCGCGATATTCGTCTACCGGCCACCCGCTGGCGACGACAGGACCTCCAGGAACTTCGCGCCCTGCTCGACGAGCGTCTTCTCGGGCAGGAGCGCCCGGAGCTGCTCCTGGTTGCGGGTCCCGCCCTCGCCGGGCTTCGCGGCGAAGAGCGCCACGCGCTCGCGACCGGCTCCTGGCAAGAGCTCCTCGAGCCTCCGCACCGCTTCCTTGTGCCGACGGAAGTACTTCCCGTCGCCCTGTCGGCCCCCCGGCGTCAGGAGCTCGTCTGCCACGCGGAAGGTGTTGCGCGCCGCCCAGAGCGTGCGCTCGAGCTTCGTGATCGCCTGCTGCACCTCGGTCGCGATCCCTTCGTGGCGCGGATGCCGCGCCTTGCGCGAGAGCGCCGCGTCGACCGCCTGGATCGCCGAGACCACCCGCTCGCGCATCGCTCCGATCACGACCTGCGGCTTCTCGCCCACGCGGTTGGCCCAGAGCAGGCTGGTGACCACCCGCTCCACGTCGTTGTCCACGCTCTCCCAGTGGCTCCCGGAGCGGTACGTCGCGTCGACGGTGCGATAGAGGTACTCGGTGGTCTGCCGCGGACCGAAGGCCTCCGCCACCTTGGCCAGATACGGCGCGACCGCCCGCTCGTCGGCTTTGGTGAAGGGCACGTACTCGTAGGCGTGCCCACCGCGAAGCTGCCGCATGGGGTCCTTCGCGGTGGAATGGACCATCGGCCAGACGGCCTGAGCCAGGGTGTGCAGGTAGAGCCAGGCCTGGGAGCGATCGGTCTGGATTGCCTCCGGAGTGAGCCGCACGCCCTGCGCCTCGAGCGCCTTCAGCGCGTTCAGCGTCCCGCGCACCTCGGTCCCCACGAAGCGCTGATCGACGAGGTACGGCAGGTGGCGGAAACGCACTCCCTCGGCCGCGGCGCGGACGTTGTCGGGGCCCTTGCGCCCATGCTGCACGAGCGTGGCGAGCTCCTGCTGGTCCGCGCTCAGGCCCGTCTTCGGGATCGCCTTGGCCACGCGATACCCGTCGAGGCTCTCGACCAGCACGAAATGCTTCTGCCACTCTGCCTGGCCGTACGCCTCTCCCTCGAGCACGGGGGTACGACGACGGCGCTGCTGGAGGCGGGCCCGCGCGGCCCCGTCGTCCTTCAGCTTCTCCGTCGCGTCGAAGAGCTGGTTCGGCTCGAGCTGCGCGATGACCTCGGGTGCAACGCTGCCTCGACGCGCGGCGATGCGCTCGCGCATCAGGGCCCGACCGACCGCGCGGTCTCCGGCGCGCTTCTCGAGGTCGCCGCGCAGGCGACGCCCGTCGGAAGTGACCCGCTTGTGTCCCTTGAAGGCCAGGGCGGGGGTGAGCCCCAGCGTGGCGATGGTGAGGAGCGCCGCCGAGAGCACGAGGCCGCGCGAACGATAGGTGGTCATGAGATCCTCCAAGGCCCGGGCCCGCACCGCGGGATGGCCTCCGCTAGTTTGGAATTCGTACGGCTCAGTCGCCGGCCGGCCGCGGCGCGATCCGCGCGAGGAGCTGGGCGTACTCCGCGGCCAGCGTCTGCGCACCCGTCGGGGTTGCGACCTGGTCCCCGGCAGCCGCGCCCGGCCCGGCCTGCCGCCGGTCGAGACGCTCTCTGCGCGCTTGCACAGACCCCGGCAGCCTCTCGGTGAGCTGGTAGAAGGCGTCGGACGCCTCTTCGAAGTACTTCCCGTCGCCGTTCCCTCCCCGGTTGCTCAGCACTTCGTCGGCCACGCGGGCCGTGTTCCGCGCCACCCAGAGGGTCCGCAGGAGCGCGGTCTGCGCCTGGGTCACCTCGGCGGCGATCCCCTCGGCCTGCGGCTGCGCCGCCTGGCGCAGGAGCGCGGCGTCCATGGTCCGGATCGCCGTCCGCAGGCGTCCCCGCACGTGGCCGAGGATCAGGGCCTGCCTCTCGGCGAGCTGGTTCACGTTGAAGAGCGTCGACACCACGGCGGTGACGTCGCCAGTGAGCGGCTCCCAGTAGCTCGACGGATCGTAGGTCTTGTCCACGAGCGCATAGAGCAGCTCGACAGACTGCCGGGGCGTGAAGGCCGACGCGATCTTCTTCGCGTAGGGGGCGAGGGCCCGCTCGTCGGCGCGCGTCGCGGCGGCGTATTCGTGCAGCCTGCCCCCGCGGAGCTGCTTTTCGGGGTCCTTCGCGTAGGAGAACGCGACGCGGGAGAACGCCCTCGAAAGCGTGACGAGGTAGAGCCAGGCCGAAGAGTTCTCGGTCTGAATGGCGGCCGGCGTGAGACGTACGCCCTGCTTCTCGAGGGCCTTCGCCGCGGTGATCGCCGCACGCACGTCGGTTCCTTCGAAGCGCTGATCCAGCCGATAGGGGAGCTCGCGGAAGCGGATCCCATCAGCGGCCTGCTGGTCGGCCTTGGAGCCCTTGCGACGCGCGAGGTTCACCAGCCGCAGCACCTCCTGCTGCTCCTCGGTGAGATTCTCCGTCGGGATGACCTTTGCGACGCGGTAGCCCTCCGCCCCGCCGCTGCGGTCCAGCACGAGGTGCTGCTCCCATTCGGGCTTCCGATAGGGGGTGTGGGCGAAGCGGGGCGTGAGCCGCCGGCGCTCTCGCTTCAGCGCGCCCTGCTTGCCCTCCTCCACGGTCCGCCGCTTCAGCTGGTAGTAGGTCTGCGCTTCGAGGGGCCGCGTTTCGGTCCCCGCCGGCCCGAGGTCGCGGGCTCCCTGGCGTGCCGCCGCCGAACCTTCGCCACCGGCGACGAAGAGGAACAGCGCGGCCCAGAGCCTCAGGCCGCGCGAAGGTTGCATCGTCATGGTCATCTCCGACTGTCGGACCAGCGGGTCCGAAAGCCGGATGAGCAAGCTCCGGACCATGAGCTAACGCGCCGGAAATACTCTTGCGACGGACCCGACTGCGAACGAAAAGCCGACTGACCTTCGGAGAGGAGGGGGGGCGACCAGATCGGCCACCCCTGGCCGGAAAGGACCTTCGCGCTACTCCACGATCCGCCGCGCGTGCGTGTACTTGTCCTTGTACCAGTCGGTCAGGGTGCCGTTCTGCACGCCGTTCTGCGGGGTAGGATTCGAGTGGATGAACTTGTCTCCCTCGACGAAGACCGCCGAGTGCGTGGAGGGGCCGCCGGCGGTCGCGGAGAAGAAGAGCAGGTCGCCGGCCTTCAGCGCCTCCTTGGCCCCGAGCTTGCGCCCCACGGTCTCCCCCTGGTTCGCCACCCCCGAATCGAACTGGATGCCGAGCCCGTAGTTGTAGACCCACGAGGTGAAGTTCGAGCAGTCGAGCCCGCCGAAGGCCGGGATGTGCGCGTGCATGTACGGCACTTTCCCGACGTACTTCTTCGCCACGGCCACCGCGCGGTCCCGCTGCCACTGGAGGGGGTCCACGCAGGCGGGAATCTTGGGCTTGGGGTACTTCGCGGCCCACGGTCCGCCTTCGTATTTGTTCCAGTCGGCCTTGGGGATGGGGCTCTGCGGCAGTTGATCGCGCGAGGCGAAGTCCGCCGTGAGCGAGGCCTCGTACTCCGCGGGGGAGAGCGTGCAGCCGGGACCCTGGTCGGTCTTGGCGCGGGAGTCGCCGGCCGCGCGGCCCAGGTCTCCGACGGGCAAGCGATACCCCCCGTCACCCGCCACGCCACCGTCGAGCCCGCCCTGGCTCGCAGCCCCATCGCCTTCGGCCACCGCCGCGCCGTCCGCTTCCCCTCGGCGCCGGCTGGGCCCCGCATCGCAGGCGGCCAGGCCCGAAAGCAACACGACCAGCGCGCGGGTCCCGTAGGACCCAAGGGCTCGGGCGAAACGACGACGGGTAATCATGGTCCAATGAGGGATATGCACGCTGCAGGCCACGCTAGCAGGTCCGGCCGCCGATCGTGATGTCACAGGGTTGCGCTCGATACCGCCGGTCGCCGAGGCGGTCGAATCCCAGGGGCGGGTGGCCAGAGTCTCCAGCGGTCCGGTGGAGGCCGGGGCCTCGACAAACGGCATCGCGCCCACCACCCCCCTCAGAGCCCCGACGGTGGAGTCGGCGTCGACGGGGCGGTCGGCGCCAGCGGGGACGGCGCGGCCCTGAGCTCCGCCGGCAGCGTGAAGACCACGTGCTCGTCCACCGTGTCGCAGAGCTCCACCTCGGTGGCGCCGAGCTCCTTCAGCCGCTCGATGACCCGCTGCACGAGCACCTCGGGGGTCGATGCCCCCGACGTGACGCCCACCGACGAGACCCCCGCGAGCCACTCCGGCCGCAGCTCCGCCTCGCTGTCGATGAGCTGCCCGGCGATGCCGCGCGCCTGCGCCACCTCGACCAGGCGCTTCGCGTTCGACGAGTTCTGGCTGCCCACGACCAGCACGAGGTCCACCTTGGTGGTGACCTCCTTCACCGCGTTCTGCCGGTTCTGCGTCGCGTAGCAGATGTCGTCCGAGGGCGGGAGCTCCAGGTTCGGGAAGCGCCGCTTGAGGACCGCCATGGTGCCCGCCGCGTCGTCCATCGAGAGCGTGGTCTGCGTCAGCACCATCATCGGCCGGTCGGTCGGCAGCTCCACG
The DNA here is from genome assembly GCA_020848905.1 of Deltaproteobacteria bacterium. Taxonomy (NCBI): domain Bacteria; kingdom Pseudomonadati; phylum Myxococcota; class Myxococcia; species Deltaproteobacteria bacterium. Next base: position 7,995 of record JADLHG010000043.1, on the reverse strand, counting down.
CGCTCGGCGTCGGCCGCGTTCTCGACCAGCGTGATCTCCTCGGGCGCGTGCCCCAGCGTCCCCACCACCTCGTCGTGCCCCTTATGCCCGATGAGCACCAGGTGGTAGTCCTTGCCCACGTAGCGCAAGACCTCGTGGTGCACCTTCGCCACGAGCGGACAGGTGGCGTCGATCGCGCGGAGCCCCATCTCCTGGGCCTGGCGCGGCACCTCGGGGGAGACGCCGTGCGCCGAGAAGATCACCAGCCCGCCGCGCGGCACCTCGACCAGCTCCTCGACGAAGACGGCGCCCTTCTTGCGCAGGTCCTCGACGATGAAGCGGTTGTGCACGATCTCCTTGCGCACGTAGACCGGCGGGCCGAAGCGTTCGAGGGCCAGCTCCACGATCCGCACGGCGCGATCCACGCCGGCGCACACCCCCCGGGGACGCGCGAGCACGACTTTCATCATCACCTCCCGAGGGAAACGCCTCCGACGGCTCCGCCCGCCGCCTCCGCGGCCGCGAGCGCCTCCTGACGGTAGCGGTCGTAACGCCGACGCAGCGCCGCGTCGTCGAGAACGTGGGCCTTCGTGTATTCGATGATCTCGGCCACCTCGTTACGGTCGATCTTCGGCACGGCGTCGCGGGCGCGCGCCACCTCGCGCAAGGTCGCCGCGGCCATCCAGAAGGCCCAGAGGCAGAAGAGCCGCATCCCCGTCCCGTCGGAGGAGGCCGGCAAGGCGAGGGTGTAGGCCTCCGCCGTGTCCAGGTGCCCGAGCGTATGGCGCACGAGCTCCGCCAGGTGGGCCGGAGAGAGCGGACCCGCCTTCTCGCCCGCGGCCAGCCATTCGCGCGCGAGGAAGCTCACCCCGCGCTCCACGTCCGTCACGTGGTCCTTGAGGATGTTCGTGAGCTGCAGCGCGAGGCCGAAGCGTCTCCCCTCCTCGGCGCGCTCCGGGGCGGAAAACCCGTTGCCCGCCCCGAGGTGCGCGTCGAAGAGCCGCGTGAGCATGAGCCCCACCGTCCCGGCGACGAAGTGACAGTAGCGCTCGAGCTCCGGCAGGTCGGCGCAAACGTAGACCACCCCGTCGACGGCCGGGCGGTGGATCATCTGCCCCATCCCCTGCATCATCTCGCGCGCGCAGTCGGCCACCGCCGCGCGATGCGACGCGGGCAGCGTGCCGTAGGCCGTCATCACCGTGCGCGTGCCGCGCATCAGCGTCTGGTACGGGCTCGCCGGATCGTCGGGCCAGGCGTCGTCGAACGCGGCGAGGGCCTGGGCGTCCGCGGGCTCGTCGAGCAGGCGCTCGAGCAGCTTGAAGAGGTGCCGCCGCTGCGGCTCCGTCACGTCCGGACGGTCCTCCACCGTGTCCGCGATGCGGCAGATGAGATAGGCGCAGCAGACGCTGTCTGCGAGCCGACGGGGCAAAACGGGGATCGTCAGCGCAAAGGTGCGCGACACATCGGGGAGGATCTGGTGGCAGAAGGGCCACGGATCTTGCTCGGCACCTCCCTGCGCGCTCGTCACGCTCGTCACGCTCATCGACCTCCCTCCACGCGGATGCGCGGCTCGCGGGCCACGCGCCCGGCCGAACCGCGGCGCAGCATACACACCGGACCTGACCCCTTCAACCGGCGAAGGCGCCTCATGACGCGACGCGCTGGCCAGGCGCCTGCTTTCCTTATATATAGGCGCCATGATGACCGACGAGCAGGCGAAGACCGTGAAGACCGACGTGCTCATCGTCGGTGGCGGCCTGGCCGGCCTGACCTGCGCGGTGGGCCTGCGGGGCAGCGGCCTGAAGGTGACCGTGATCGAGCAGGACAGCCGGCTCGGCGGACGCGCGCAGAGCTGGACCGAGCCCACCACGGGCGACCCGGTCCACATCGGCCCGCACATCCTGCTGAACCCCTACCCGAACATGTTCCGGCTGCTCGACCGCCTCGGGACCAGCCACAAGGTGATCTTCCAGCCCGCCGGCGAGTTCATCTTCCTCGTCGACGGCGCCAAGGAGCTGCCGATCCGCGCCGCGCCGCTGCCGTCCCCCTTTCACCAGATGCCGAGCGCCTACGTGGACCGGGAGCTCAGCACCTGGGACCGGCTCAGCACCATCCCCATCACGGCCTTCGCGCTGCAAGCCACCGAGGACGAGATCCTCTCCTTCGACGACCGCCGGGCCATCGACGTGCTGCGCGAGTTCGGCGTCTCCGAGGCCTTCATCGAGCGCTTCTGGCAGTTCACCGCGCTCGCCATCTTGAACGTGCCCCTCGAGCAATGCTCCGCCGCGGCGCTCCTGCGCTTTCACAAGCACCTCACCGGGCATCGCTCGCTCGGCATCGGCTTCTCCGACGGAGGCCTCGGTGACCTCTTCGCTCCCGCGGCGAAGGCCGCCATCGAGCGCGACGGGGGCGAGGTCTGGCTCTCCTGCCCGGCGCGCGCCTTCCGCGGCACCCCCGGCCGCGTCACGGGGGTGACCCTCGCCGACGGACGGGCGATCGAGGCGCGCCTCACCGTCGGCGCGGTGCCGCCCCAGGCGCTCCACGCGCTGCTGCCTGCCGAATGGCGCGCGCGGCTGCCCGAGTTCGAGGCGCTGAGCCAGCTCGAGCCCTGCCCGTACATCAGCCCGTACCTCTGGTTCGATCGCAAGCTCACGCGGCGTCCCTTCTGGGCCCGCTATCGCTCTCCGCGCAGCATCAACTGCGACTTCTACGACTTCTCGAACATCTACCGCGGGTGGCGCGACCGTCCCTCCTTCATCGGGACCAACATCATCAACACGCGGCGGCTGCCGGCCATGACCGACGACGAGGTGATCGCGTCGGTGATCCGCGAGATGAGCGAGTACCTGCCCGAGGTAAAGCAGGCCAAGCTGCTTCACGCGGTCGTGCATCGCATCCCGATGGCCATCCACTGCCCGCATCCGGGGAGCGAGAAGCTGCGCCTCCCCGTGCGCACCTCCATCGCGGACCTCTTGCTGGCGGGGGACTGGGTACGCACGAACTTCCCCGCGTCGATGGAGAGCGCGGTCTACGCCGGGTGGCGCGCCGCCGAGGAGATCCTCCGGCAGGTGGGCCGCCCGACGGAGCTCGCGTGGTTCGACCCGCGCATCGATCGCTCCGCGCTCCTCACCGGCCACACCTGGAACTACCTGCCGACGATGCGCATCCCGCGCTTCTGGCGTAAGCACTTCGCCATCCGCTGAGCCGTGACAGTGCGGCGCTCGCGCCTTGAGCCCGCCGGGCCTCCGCGATAGGCTTCTCGGACGCATGTCCTTCGATCGGCTTCGCGTCCGGGTTCTCCTCGCTGGGCTCCTCGCCACCGGCTGCGGAGACCTCGCGCTCGAGGACGTGGCCCCCGAGAGTATCCCGGCCGTCCCGACCTACGCGGTGCACATCCAGCCGATCGTCAGCCACTACTGCGTGCCCTGCCACTCGGAGACGACCCGACCCGGCAAGCGCGGCGAGGAGAGCGATCAGAACTACACCACCTACGAGGGCACCGTGGCGGGCTACCACGGCATCGAGACCAACGTCCTCAAGAAGGACAAGATGCCCCCCGGGGCCGCGCGCCGGGTCACGAGCTGGGAGAAGGCGGTGCTCGTACGCTGGAGCAAGGTGGGGTATCCCCCATGAGGCTCGCGCGTGCGCGTTGGCGGCGAGTCGGGGCGCGCTTCGCCGTGGCGGTGCCGGTCGCGCTGGCGGCGCTGCTCCTCGCGGTGAATCGGCCCACCAGGCGCGCGGTCGACCTCGTCCCCCGCGCCGAGGCTCTGCCGCTCTACGGAGCGCGCGAGGGCCGCACCTGCGACAACTGCCACACGGTTCCGAACGCCTGGAAGAACCCGCGCCTGCGCGAGCGCAAGTGCAACCTCTCCTGCATGACCTGCCACGTGAATCCGACCGGCGGCGGGCTGCGCACCGTCTCGGGCCGCTTCTTCGGCCAGAGCACCTTGCCCATGCTCTACGCCTCGCACCGCGGCTACAAGGACTGGAACCGGCACCTCTTGAAGTTCCTGAACCGCGAGCAGGTGCGGCGAAACCGCCTCCCCGACCTGGCGTGGGGGCGGCCGCTCGGCAAGCGCTCGAAGATGGCCTTCGATCAGGACCGCTACGCCGGCCTCCGCGCGGATCCGCTGCTGCTCCTCGGCCTCGACCTCCGTCTCGCGAGCTGGTTCGTCGAAGAGAAGGTGAACGTCTTTCCCATGCAGCTCGACACGCACCTCGCGCTGCACCCGGTGGAGCACCTGACCGCCTCGGTGACGGCCGGCGTGCTGGCCAAGTCGAAGAGCTTCGCCGCGACCTTCGCCGAGCACGTGCCCTTCATGGTCAAGGACGTCTTCCTGATGCTGCACGAGCTCCCCTTCCGGAGCTACGTGCGCGTGGGGCGCTTTCTGCCCCCCTTCGGCACGCACCTCGACGACCACACCTCGCCCATCCGGCGCGACTTCGAGCTCGACCTCGGGATCCTGGAGAGCCGCGTGACGGGGGTGGAGGTCGGCTTCGCGCCGAACTACCCCTACTTTCATCTGGCGGTCTTTCGACCGGGGCCGAAGGAGCACGTCCCGACGAGCGCCGTCGACGAGACGGGGATGCCGCCTTTCGTCGGGGTGAAGGGCTGGGGCCTGGCGGCGAGCGCGGGCTGGCGCGACCTCGGCTGGCAGCTCGGCGTGAGCGGCATGGTGCGCGAGCGCAGCTCCCTCGACGGCGGCGACACGCGGAGCCTGAGCCTGCAGTGGGGCTTCAACCCCTGGTACTTCTCGGACCGCGTGCCGCTCACGTACCTCGGGGAGCTGGCCTTCGGCTCGCACCAGCGCGAGCTCTCGGACAGCCACGCGGCGCAGCTCGCGCTCTACCAGGAGCTCGACTACCTGCCCTTCAACGGGCTCAACCTGCGGGTGAAGTACGATCTCTCGGACCCCGATCTGCGCGTGGCCGGGGACCAGGTCCACCGCGTGAGCTGGGGCGGCGACTGGATTGCGCTCCCCGGCCTTTCACTCACGGGCGAGGTGCGCTGGCGGCGGAGCGGAGGCGGCGGCACCACCAAGGTCACGAGCGGCCTGGACGGCATGCTATACGTCCGCGCATGGTACTGAGCGCGCTGAACGTCCTTCGGGTCGCACCCCGGGGCTTCTGGGTGCTCGCGCTCCCCCTCCTCACGGCGTGCGGCAGCACGGCACCCGCCGGGTCGGATGATGCCGCGAGTCCGGCACGCACGGACCTCGCCGCCTCGACGGAGCTGCGGTCGCGTCTCGGCCGGCGTCATCTACCGCTACATTCGTCGCATGACTGCATCATCTAATGGTACGGCTCACCACGGGCCTCGCGCTGCTCCTGCTCGGTAGCTGCAGTGCGAAACCGGCGCACGAGGACGGCGGCCAGGCTGACGGTGCGCTGGCCACGGACCGCCGGACCATCGACAGCTCCCCCGCGGCTCCAGATCGACCTGCAGGGTCTATCAAGCGCTGAAGGCCCAGGCGCGTAGGACTCGCGTGGCCGCGATCTTCGACGGGGCCTGCGCGATCACCCCGCGCTGATTCAGCGCCTGGGCGGCCTCGCCGCGACGAGGCGCGGCCAGCACGACCAGCGCCCCACGTCCGCGGGCCGGCTCACGGCGCCACCGTCTGCCAGACGAAGCCCTGGCGCGGCAGGGAGGGACCCACCGGGGTCTTCACGCCGTCGAAGGTCGTCTCCCCGAGGTAGGAGCCGGTCACGGTCATGACCTGGCCAGCGCTACCGAGCACGTCTCGGGCGGTGACCACACCCCGATCCGTCGCGACGGCGGTGGTGACCCAGACCGGCTCGGCCTTGCCGTCGTAGCGCGTGACGAAGAGCGCGCCCCCCTCTGGCGCACCTCTCGCCGTCACCGGCCCGAGGCGCCAGCTCGAGCCACCGAACCGACCGGCCACGAGCACCCCGCCTCGACCGTCGGGCGTGACCTTGAGCGGCAAGGGGTCCACCTCCGGCGCGCCGTCGGTGCGCGCTCCGACGAGCACACCGTCGCTCGAGAGACGCGCGAGCAGGAGGTCGCCCCGCGTTCCCTGCGCCGCGAGCGACTGACCCGCGAAGGTCGCCGGGCCGACGAACCGACCGACGGCCCATACCTCTCCCGAGACGTCGCGGGCGAGGTCGGTGAAGCGGTCGTCCCTGGGACCGGTGAGCACGCGGTGCCAGAGCAGGCGCCCGTCGGCCGCCATCTTGAGCAGAAGCCCGTCGCCCTCATCTATCGTAGCGCTCGAGCCGCCCTGACTCTTGAGCACCGCGCCGTCGATCCGGACCTCGCCGATGAAGGCGCAGGCGAGATAGGAGGCTCCGTCCCCGTCCACCACGAAACCCTCGCAGCGCGTGTTCTCTACCGGACGGTGCAGACTCTCCTGCTTGCCGTCGGCACCGAGCCGCACGACGAAGACGCGGGATGACGCCGTGGGCGCGGGACGAGGACGCCGCCGCGGGGGCGCCTCGGCGAATCCAAGCTCGGTCTCGGAGGTCCCGGCCGCGTAGACACCTCCCCGCAGACCGACCGCGAGCCGCGTCACGCTCGAGTCCACCGCGCTCGCCCCCACGCGCACCCACCGCACACGGCCGTCGCTCGCGTCGAGCCGCGCCACGAACGCGTTCTGGCCGGAGAGCGAGCGCGCAGGCTGCCCATCGAAGTCCACCTGCGTCGAGATCGCGCCGCCGAGGTAGAGCTCGCCGGCCGTCCCGAGCACCATTGACACCACGGTGTCGTGGTCCGATCCCCCCCAGGTCTTGACCCAGCGGAGCTTCCCGTCGGCGGCGTAGCGCGCGAGAAAGATGTCCTGCTCCCCGACCGCCTTGAGCTGGCGGTCACCGAGGCGCGCCTCGCCGTAGAACGTGCCGGCCACGAACAGGTCCCCCGACCGATCGCGCACGAGCGCCACTCCGCTCGAATCGTGGTAGTCGGTCGGGTTCACTGTCGCGACCCACGCCCCCGGGGCTGGCGCGCCGCCGTCGGCGCGAGCAGTCGCGTCCGACTTCGCCGGCTGGCCTCCGTCGACGGGAAAAATCTGGGGATCGTCGCAGCTCGACAGCCACGCCAAGCAGCCGGCGAGGACTAGAGAGCGCGCTCGAGGATACTGGTTCAAGGTCGTCCTCCTTGCGCGTCGAATGGGCGGCACGCAGTCGTTGGAGCCGCGCAGCGAAGCTAGACGCGAGCGATCGTGGCCCAGGTGACCCGATTCAGTCCAGGAAGTCGGCCACCCAGAGGGTGCTCTTGGCCGTTCCGTAGAGGGTGAGGCGCACGGCGGCGCGTCTCCAGGCCGCGGCGAGCGCGAGCGCCCGGGAGCACACGCGGGCGGTGGAGGTGGATCGGTGCCGCGGGGAGGGGGGCGTTTGTTTGTTGTGTTTGTGTGTTCGTGCAAGGACATCTCTTGACGTCAAACCAGCGTTCTGCTAGTATTGGCCTTATTCATGATGGCACGCAAACACGAATCCTCCTCGGGAGGTGACCGGTCTTCGGGCACACGTTCGCCGGCGGGTTCTGTGCAGCAGCTTCCGTTGCCTATGCGGGAGGCGAAGGGGTGGGGTGGGAAGCGTACGGGTGCGGGGCGGAAGAAGCAGCCGGGGAGCGGCTTGCCGCATCGGGCGCGACCGCTCCTCGCGAGCCGATTCCCGGTGCACGTCACGATGAAGGTGGTGGAGGGGCTGCCGAACCTGCGGAGCAAGAAGCAGCTCCGGGCGATCGAGAAGGCCTTTGTGAAGTCGGCGGGGCGGTTCGGCCTGAACCTCGCGCACTACTCGATCCAGAAGAACCACCTGCACCTCGTGACGGAGGCCAAGGACCGGGAGGTGCTCATGCGAGGCCTCCGCGCGCTGGCGATCCGCCTCGCGCACGCGCTCAACCGCACGGCGGGCCGCAAGGGGCAGGTCTTTCGGGACCGCTACCATCAGCACATCCTGCGCACACCGAGTGAGGTGCGCGCAGCCCTCGCCTACGTACTGAAGAACGCTTCACACTGCACCTCCTCGCTATTTGGGCGGAATCGTAAGGGTCAGCTGCTC